>NZ_JBEWYX010000003.1:0-285521 GCF_041366455.1 Pseudoclavibacter sp. JSM 162008 | reverse complement strand
CGGGGTGAGGGGTGCGTTAGCGTGAGTCACGAGAACCTCCGTGGTCAGGATTTGAGTGTGGTAACCCACATCCTGCACGGAGGTTCTCGCTTCACGTCACCCGTTCACAACGTCCCGAGGCCATACACCTAGGCCTCCGAGTCCTGGTTCTTGTCTTTCCCGCGGGTGAGGGCGAGTGGGACGTGGAAGAAGGAGAACGGCCCGCGCGTCAGCGCCTTGTGGTCGTCTCCGGTGTCGTCCTTGGGTGCGGCGTAGGTGGGGTGCAGTTCGATGGGGAAGCTGGAAGGTGCGACGCCGAACGCCTCGCGTGCGGTGCGGACGACCTCGTTGCTGAGCATCCGGTTGCCGGCTCCGCCGATGACGGCGCCGATGCCGAACGGGACGAGTCGTCCGACGGTGCTCGCCGACTGCCGCACGACGAACCTCTTGAGGAACATCGACTGGATGCGTCCGGACAGTTCGCCGACCATGGCGCGGGGGAGGCTCTTCGTCACCATCTCGCCCCAGAAGACCTGCTTGGTCGGGCCTTTCCCGAAGACCTGGCCCGCGAACTGCTGGATGAGGTTCTTGCTCGCTTTGCCGAGCATGAGCGACTGGATGAGGGTGCGTGCGCGGACGGGATCCGAGATGGGGAGGCCGTGGATCTCGGCGACCGCCTGCCCGAAGAGCGAGGTCATCTCAAGGAATCCGGCGGTCTCGACACCGGTGACGGCGAGCGAGGCGGCGGTTCCGACTCCGGGCACCATGGCGGCGGCACCGGCTGCACCGCCGCTGACGGTGGTCGCGTTGAGGTACTGCTGCTCGATCTTCTTGATGAGCTCGCTCGGCGTCGCGTCCGGGTACTTGCCACGGAGGATGCGGATCTGCCGGACCACGATGGGTCGCTGGATGGCCATGAGGCGGTCGAGCCAGATCTTGTCCTGTTCGCCGGGCGCCGCGCCGGTCTGCTCCTCGCGAGGCGGCAGGGGCGCGTAGGCGGTCGCGTCTGCGGCGTCGTCGAAGCGCTGCGTGCTGGAATCGGACACTTGACCTCCTCGTGGTGGCACCGCCCCGGTCTTGCAGAGGGCGACGCGAGCAGTGTATGAGGGGCCGCCTGGGGAGAGCTTGGAGCTGGGGCGGCGGCGCGCCACGCCGGATCGTTGGTACGGTTGAGCGATGTCTTCGAAGAGCTCAGACGTCGGCGATGGCACCGCCGACGATGTGAACGAGAGTGCTGCCAGCCCCGACGTGCCGGAGGGCGACGCGAGTCGACCTCAGCCGATCATGGTCGAGGCGATCGTCGTCGACGACACCGTGACCGTCTCCTCGCTGGCAGAGGAGGCGACTGCGGAGCAGGAGACCGGCCTCCCGGCCGCCGTCAGGAACCCGGTGCTGGGTGCCGCGACCGCCGAGGGGCTCTCGACGATGACGCCGGTGACCCGCGTCACGGAGGCTCCGGATCGTGAACTCGGCGACACCGTCCTGTCGGTCAACGGGCTCACGAAGCGCTTCGGTTCGGATGTCGCGGTGAACGATGTCACGTTCGAGGTTCGTCGCGGCTCCTTCACGGGCATCGTAGGACCCAACGGTGCGGGGAAGACGACGACCCTCTCGATGGCGACGGGGTTGCTGAAGCCCACGAGCGGCAACGTGGAGGTCCTCGGCCTCGACGTGTGGAAGAACCCGAAGGCCGCGCATCCGCACATCGGCATCCTGCCCGACCGTCTGCGCCTCTTCGATCAGCTCACGGGTGGGCAGCTCCTCTACTACTCCGGACTCCTTCGGGGGTTGTCGCCTGCTGATTCGCGGGCGCGCACGGAGTCGCTGGTGCACGCGTTCGAGCTCGAATCGGCGGCGAACCGGCTGGTCGTGGACTACTCGGCCGGCATGTCGAAGAAGATCTCGCTCGCCGCGGCACTGATCCACTCGCCGGAGCTTCTGGTGCTCGATGAGCCGTTCGACACGATTGACCCGGTGTCGGCGGGACAGCTCATCGACATCCTCCTCGAGTACGTGCAGCGCGGCGGCACCGTGCTGCTGTCGAGCCACAGCATGGACCTCGTCCAGCGCGTCTGCGACCACGTCGCGGTGATCGTGCGGGGGGAGCTGCTCGCTTCCGGCACCGTCAGTGACGTGCGCGGCAACATCACGCTCGAAGAACGCTTCCGCGACCTGGTCCGCGGCACGCCACAGATGGAGGGGCTGGATTGGCTGGACATCTCCTTCAACTGAAGCTGCAGTCGATCCGCAACGGTGCGCGACGCGACTCGCAGCATCGGGGGGCGTGGATCGGCACGCTGCTGCTCTCGATCGCCCTCGCGGTCTTCGCGGTGCTCACGGTCGTCTCGATGCTGGATTCGGATATCGAGGCGAAGCGCGAGAGTGCGATCATCGTCGGCTCGCTCGTCACGATCGCGACCGGCCTCGTGAGCGTCTTCGTGACGCCTGTCGCGGCCATCGACCCTCGGTCGCTGACCGTCATGGGCTTCTCGCCCCGACGTTCCGCCTGGCTCGCGCTCGGGACCGCCTTCGTGAGCGTGCCGTCGTTCGCGATCACCATCGTCCTCCTCGCGGGTCTGCTGCTATGGGCGAGTGCTGGCACGGCGCTCCTGGTCGGCGTGGTCGGGTCTGCAGTGGTGCTCGCGACGCTGGTCGTGCTCTCCCGCCTGGCTGGGCTCGTGGGTGAGGATCTGCGGGCCAGACGGCTTGTCAGCGATGCTCGCGCCGCCCTCGTCCTGGTGCTGCTCCTGCTCGCCTCGCCGCTCGTCTTCGTGGCCGTATCCGTCGACTGGCAGCTCGGTCAGCACGAGGCGATCAGCGCCGCGCTCGAGGTGCTCTCGCTGTCCCCGATCGCCGCACCGTGGGCCGCCGCGGCCAGCGCCGCCGGGGGAGACCTGCAGCTCGCGTTCGCGCAGCTCGGCATCGGCGCCGCGACCCTCCTCGTCCTGCTCGTCCTCTGGCAGGTCATCGCCGGTCGGGTCGCGTCGGCGGCACTCGGCGGTGACGAGACCGAGCTGGTCGACCTCGGCGTGTTCGGTGCGTTCGGTCGGTCGCCGGCCCTCGTCGTCGCCGCCCGCACGGTCACGTACTGGATGCGCGACCCGCGGTACGTCGTCGTGAACGTCTCGATCATCCTCATCCCGCTTCTCGCGCTCATCCCGCTCGCTGTCGTCGGCGTCGAGCCGAGGCATCTCGCGCTCCTGCCGCTGCCGCTGCTGGCGTTCTTCATCGGGTGGACGCTCCACAACGACCTCGCCTTCGACGGCTCGGCGGTGTGGATGCACGTGACGAGCGGCATGTCGGGGCTATCAGACCGCTTCGGTCGCGCCCTGCCGACCCTGGTGTTCGGCTCAGTCGTCGTTCTGCTCGGTGCGGTCATCACGTGGCTGATCGTCGGCGACTGGGGCACGATCCTCGCGCTCGTCGGGCTCTCGCTCGGTCTGCTGTTCTCGGCGACCGGGTTCTCGAGCATCGGCAGCGTGCTGCACCCGTATCCGGTGGCGCGCCCGGGCGACTCGCCGTTCAGCCAGCCGGTCCGCTCCTGGGGGTCCGGCGTGTTCTGGCACCCGACGACCGGCTTCATCGCGATCCTGCTCATGGGCCCCGCCGTCTACGCGGGCCTCGTGGCGCTCAACGGCGGCGAGTCGTGGTGGAACTTCGTGGCTCTCGGCTGGGGTCTTGTCGTCGGGCTCCTCGTGCTGCTCGTCGGCCTGCTGGCCGGAGCTCGCCAGTTCGAGCGTCGTTCGAGCGAGATCATGGCCTTCGCGCAGAGCGCGTAGACCTCGGCTGTTCTTCGAGAGGCGTCACCGGGTCGTGCATCCGGTGACGCCTCCGTTTTGCGCTCTAAGATGTTCGGCATGACGTTCTCCAGCACCCCAACCGGCCCGGGTGGGCCAGACGAGACCGGCGGCGGCACGGCGATCCTCGACCGCGAGCTCGAGAAGCTCCTCAACGAGGAGCAGACCGACGACCCCGGCGACCACGACAAGTTCTCGCACTACGTGCGCAAGGAGAAGATCCTCGAGTCGGCAGTGACGGGCAAGCCCGTGCGCGCGCTGTGCGGGAAGAAATGGCTGCCGAACAGCAACCCCGACCGCTTCCCGGTCTGCCCGAACTGCAAGGCCGTGTACGAGAAGATGAAGGGCTGAGAACCCTCACCGGTGTCGACGGCTTCTGCCGGATGCACAACGGCCGCGAACCCGGAGACGGGTCGCGGCCGTTGTGCGTGGTGGCGTGGCTGGAATCAGACCCAGACGGTCTCGCGGCCGTCCTGCTCGACGAACACAGTGGGCAGCGCCGCTTCACCGGCGTGGAGGCGGAGGGCACCGATCGGCAGCTCGTCGATGGCCGTTCGGTGGTGCTCGCGGGCGCGCTGCACGCCGGCCTCGCCGGTGAATTCATCGTTGATGACGCCGTCGACGACGAGGTCGACGAGCAGGGACCTGTCGCTCTTGTCGGAGACGGGTGGTGCGCCGATGCCGACGACCTCGGCTTCCGCCACGCCGTGCTCGTCGCGACGGCGGACGGGGAACTTCTCGCCGCCGACGCTCGCCTTGCCAGCGGAGCGCTTCGCGACGGACACCCAGTCGCCGTCTTCACCGCGGCGGGCGACGAGCTTGTAGACCATGCCGGAGGCGACGGCGCCGGAGCCGGTGACGACGCTCGTGCCGACCCCGAAGGAGTCGACCGGGCTCGCGCCGAGGCCGGCGATGGCGAACTCGTCGAGGTCGTTGGTGACCGTGATGCTCGTCTCGGTGTTGCCGAGCTCGTCGAGCTGCGCGCGCACCTCCGCGACCAGTGTGGGGAGGTCGCCGGAGTCGAGGCGGACGCCGCCGAGCTCGCGCCCCGCGACCTCCACGGCGAGCCGGACTCCTTCCCGGACGTCGTACGTGTCGACGAGGAGGGTCGTGCCTGCGCCGAGCGTCGCGACCTGCGAGGCGAATGCCTCGCGCTCGGAGTCGTGCAGGAGCGTGAAGGAGTGCGCGGCGGTTCCCATCGTCGGGACGCCCCAGCTGCGGCCCGCCTCGAGGTTGCTCGTCGCCTTGAAGCCCGCGATGTAGGCGGCGCGCGCCGCGGCGACCGCCGAGCGCTCGCCCGTGCGGCGTGATCCCATCTCGGCGAGCGGGCGTCCGCGGGCGACCGAGACCATGCGTGCTGCGGCGGAGGCGACGGCGCAGTCGTAGTTGTAGATGCTGAGCAGCAGCGTCTCGAGAATGACACCCTCGGCGAAGCTCGACCGGACCTCGAGGATGGGGGAGCCGGGGAAGTAGATCTCGCCTTCGCGGTAGCCGCGGATCGTGCCGGAGAACCGGTAGTTCGCGAGCCAGTCGAGGGTCTCGGGCGAGACGATGGAGTGCGCACGCAGGTGCTCGAGCTCCGCGTCACCGAAGCGGAAGTCGCGCAGCAGCTCCAGCGCGCGGCCCACCCCCGCCACGACCCCGTAGCGGCGTCCGCTCGGCAGTCGCCTCCCGAAGAGCTCGAAGACGCTGTCACGATCGGCGGTGCCCGCGTGGATCGCGGCATCGATCATCGTGAACTCGTACTGGTCGGTGAGGAAGCCGGTGGACGGGCGTTCGGAAGTCACCGCCCCAGCCTAGGCCCCACCGCGGGGAGCGCACGGGATCTCGGCGCGCGCATCCACGCTCGAAGGTGCCTGGGAGTAGACTCGGCACCCATGAGCGAGGCACCGATCGGCGTATTTGACTCTGGTGTCGGCGGGCTGACAGTGGCGAGGGAGATCCGGGCGCAGCTGCCGGGGGAGTCGCTCCTCTACGTCGGTGACACCGAGCACACGCCGTACGGACCGAAGCCGATCGCCGACGTCCGGCGCCTGTCGCTCGCGATCCTCGACGAGCTTGTCGAGCAGGACGTGAAGATGCTTGTGATCGCCTGCAACACGGCCTCTGCCGCCGTGCTGCGGGATGCCCGCGAGCGGTACGACGTGCCCGTCGTCGAGGTCATCGCCCCCGCCGTCCGCGCCGCCGTCAGCGCCACCCACAACAACCGCATCGGCGTGCTCGGCACCGAGGCGACCGTGTCATCTCGCGCCTACGACGACGCCTTCGCGGCGGCCCCTCACCTCGAGATCTTCTCGCAGGCCTGCCCGATGTTCGTCGAGTACGTCGAACGCGGCGACACGACGAGTCCCGAGCTCGTCCGCTACGCCGAGGAGTACCTCGCCCCCATCAAGGCCGCTGGCGTCGACACGGTGGTACTCGGATGCACGCACTACCCGTTCCTGAAGGGTGTGCTCGGCTACGTGCTCGGCGCGGGCGTCCGCCTCGTGTCGAGCGACGTCGAGACGGCCCAGGACGTGTACCGAGTCCTCGCCTCCAACGGGCTGCTCAACTCGAGCGGGCGCGCCCCGCAGTACTCGTACCGCGCGACTGGCGAGAACACGGAGGCGTTCGTGAACCTCGCTGGCCGCTTCCTCGGGCCCGATGTGCGCCACGTCGAGCGCCTCATGACGGAGGCCATCAACCTGCCGCCGTCGATGCGCCGCGCCTGACGCATCCGCCCGCCAGCTCCCACCGCTTTCCCGTACCCATCAGACTCTTTGGAGGACCAATGACCGAAGCACGCGCAGACGGCCGCACCCACGACCAGCTCCGCCCCGTGACGATCGAGAAGGGCTGGAGCGAGCAGGCAGAGGGCTCCGCCCTCATCTCGTTCGGGAAGACGAAGGTGCTCTGCACGGCGTCGTTCACGCCCGGCGTGCCGCGCTGGCTGAAGGGCCAGGGCAAGGGCTGGGTCACGGCCGAGTACGCGATGCTCCCGCGAGCCACGAACGACCGCAACAGCCGCGAGTCGGTCAAGGGCAAGATCGGCGGGCGCACGCACGAGATCTCGCGTCTCGTTGGGCGCTCCCTGCGGGCAGCCGTCGACATGTCCGCGCTCGGAGAGAACACGATCGTCATCGACTGCGACGTGCTGCAGGCCGATGGCGGCACCCGCACGGCAGCGATCACGGGCGCCTACGTCGCGCTCGCGCAGTCCATCGAATGGGCGAAGGTCAACAAGCACGTTCCGGCGAAGGCCGACGTGCTCACGCGTTCCATCGCCGCGATCTCGGTGGGCATCGTCGACGGCGTCCCCCTGCTCGACCTCGCCTACGTGGAAGACGTACGGGCTGGCACGGACATGAACGTCGTCGCGACCGGCGACGGCAAGCTCATCGAGGTGCAGGGCACCGCCGAGGGGCAGCCGTTCGACCGCGAGGAGCTCGACCGTCTCCTCGACATCGCCCTCGCGGGCACCGCGACGCTCACCGAGCTGCAGAACCAGGCGCTCAAGGCATGAGCGAGCCCGTCCGGGTCGTCCTCGCCTCCCACAACGCGCACAAGCTGGTCGAGCTGCGGCGCATCCTCGGCAACCAGCTCGACGGCATCGAGCTCGTCTCCTACGACGGGCCAGAGCCACGCGAGACCGGTCTGAGCTTCGAGGCCAACGCGCTGCTGAAGGCCCGCGCCGCCGCCGAGCACACGGGGCTCCCGGCGCTCGCCGACGACTCCGGCATCTCGGTGGACGTGCTGGGCGGGTCGCCCGGCATCTTCTCCGCCCGGTGGTCCGGGCCAGCGAAGGACGCCACCGAGAACCTCGAGCTGCTGCTCTGGCAGCTGAGCGACGTCTCGCATCCGCACCGCACGGCCCAGTTCGTCGCCGCGGCTGCACTTGTCGTGCCGGCCACAGCTTCATCGACGGGCGAGGAACAGAGCGAGGCCGTGCTGGGTGTGTGGCCCGGTCGCATCCTGGAGCAGCGGAGCGGGGACCACGGCTTCGGCTACGACCCGATCTTCCAGCCCGATGGGGCGGAAGGTTCGGCGGCCGACCTCACCGACGCGGAGAAGGACGCCGCGAGCCACCGCCGCCGCGCCTTCGACGCGCTCGCGCCCAAGCTGCGCACTGCCCTCGGCCTCGAATAGCGACTCGGGATGGGAAGCTCGCTTCGTGCTGGAGAACGTTCCAGCACGAAGCGAGTTTGCCATCCGGAGCTTTTCGGGTTGCCGTCGGTGACGACGACGAGCCCGTGTCAGAGGAGCGAGCTCGCCTCGGTGAGCACCCCTCGCAGCGTCTGCTCGATCTCGTCGAACTCGGCCCGGCCGATCGTGAGGGGCGGGGCGAGCTGGATGACGGGGTCGCCACGATCGTCGGCGCGGCAGTACAGGCCTGCGTCGAAGAGCGCCTTCGACAGGAAGCCGCGCAGCAGGCGCTCTGACTCCTCGTCGTTGAAGGTCTCGCGCGTGTCCTTGTCCTTGACGAGCTCGATGCCGAAGAAGTAGCCGTCGCCGCGCACGTCGCCGACGATCGGGATGTCGAGGAGCTTCTCGAGGGCAGCACGGAAGTGCGGCGAGTTCTCCTTGACGTTCTGCGTGAGCCGCTCCTCCTCGAAGATCTTGAGATTCTCGAGCGCCACGGCCGCCGACACCGGGTGGCCGCCGAACGTGTAGCCGTGCGAGAACGACGTCTGGCCGTGCTTGAACGGCTCGTAGATGCGGTCGCTGACGATGGTGGCGCCGATTGGCGAGTAGCCGCTTGTCATGCCCTTGGCGCACGTGATCATGTCGGGCTGGATGTCGTAGGTCGTCGATGCGAACATGTCGCCGATCCGGCCGAAGCCCGTGATGACCTCGTCGGCGACGAGCAGCACGTCGTACTTCGTGCAGATCTCCCGCACGCGCTGGAAGTAGCCAGGGGGAGGCGTGAAGCATCCGCCCGAGTTCTGGACGGGCTCGAGGAACACGGCGGCGACCGTCTCAGGGCCTTCGAAGAGGATCATCTCCTCGATGCGGTTCGCGGCCCACTGGCCGAACTCGACGAGGTTGTCGCCGTGCTCCGGCGCACGGTAGAAGTTCGTGTTCGGCACGCGGAAGCCGCCGGGCGTGAGGGGCTCGAACATCGCCTTCATGGCGGGGATGCCCGTGATCGCCAGTGCACCCTGCGGCGTGCCGTGGTAGGCCACCGAGCGAGAGATGACCTTGTGCTTGGTGGGCTTGCCCTGCAGCTTCCAGTAGTACTTGGCCAGCTTGAAGGCGGTCTCGACGGCTTCGCCGCCGCCCGTCGAGAAGAAGACGCGGTTGAGGTCACCAGGTGCGTAGTCAGCGAGGCGATCGGCGAGCTCGATGGCGTTCGGGTGCGCGTACGACCAGATGGGGAAGAACGCGAGCTCGGCGGCCTGCTTGGCGGCGGCCTCGGCGAGACGCGTGCGGCCGTGTCCCGCGTTGACGACGAAGAGGCCGGAGAGGCCGTCGAAGTACTTCTTGCCCTTCGAGTCCCAGATGTGGTGCCCGTCGCCCTTGACGATGATCGGCACGCCGGCGCCGTCTTCCATCACGGACTGGCGCGAGAAGTGCATCCAGAGGTGGTCTTTCGCCTTCTGTTGCAGGTCGGCTTCGTTGAACTCGGTCATCGTCGATGCTCCTTCGCAGTGCTGGTACTGGAACCGTACCCGTTGGGCGGGGGAGACGGACCAGACAGTCTGTCGAGTCGGAAGAGCCTGACACTCCAGTGCGGAAGGCGGGACTTGAACCCGCACGCTCGAAAGCACAGGAACCTAAATCCTGCGTGTCTGCCAATTTCACCACTCCCGCGGGCACGGGCGAACCCGTGTGCGGGAACCAGTCTAGGGCGGGAGCGACAGCCCTCGAAGTCGGGGCGCGTCATCGGAGGCCGACAGGCGGCGGGCGCGGCTACCCCAGGAGCGCCTGGATCGTGAGTGCGATCGCTGCGCCGAGGATGCACAGGCCGATGGCTCCGCCGGCAGTCCACAGTCCGATCAGCACGGACCTGCTCGGGCCCGGCTTCAGGCCGAGCTCCTGCCCGATCGCCGTGATGCGGGCGCGTTCCTCCTCCGGGCTGAACGACACCTCGAACCCGCCCGGTGCAAGGCCGAGCTGGATGACCCGGCCATACTTCACCCGACCCGACTGGAAGGACGTCGAGAAGCCGACTCGCGGGACCATCCCGGACACCCCTGCGCTCCAGCTGATCCGGCGGAGGGTGTCGTTGATGCTGAACTTCCCAGCGCGCTCGTTGACTCGAACGTTGTAGGTGATGCTGTCGCGAACGTCGTTGACGGCGAGGATGCTCACCCATCGGGCATCTGCGAGCGCGAACCCGACGTCGAATCCGCCTGGCACGCGCACGACCGCCAAGGGCTTGTCGGCGAGCTCGGCTTCGACGAGGTCGGCGAATCGTTCGGTGGTGGGCACCGGCTCAGCGTAGCCGTGCGTGGACCGTCGGGGTGCGGTCTGCGAAGGAGCCGGCGACTCATGCTCTGTGAGCTGGATGAGCGCCGGTGTCCGTGACACGTGGTCGGTCGTTTCCCTGCATTTGCTGGCCTGTGGATAACTTCTGCGGGGTTCTCTGGTTTTCGGCATGCTGACGGCGTGAGCATCGCGGTAAGCACCATCACCGACCGAATCCGTCGTCGTGTCCTGCTCGAGGGCATCGACCTCGGCGGCGACCGTGCACGGGCCGCCGACATCGCACGGGAAGAGGTGCGCGGCTACGCCGAGGAGGCCCTCGGGTCCTCGCTGCCGCTCGTGCACGACGAGGAGTCGACGACGCGCGAGGTCCTCGCGCGGGTCACCGGCTTCGGCTTGCTCCAGCCGTACCTCGACGATCCGGAGATCGAGGAGATCTGGATCAACGCCCCGTCACGCGTGTTCGTCGCGCGCGGCGGCGTCCCCGAGCTCACGCCGACGGTCGTCCCCGAGGGCGACCTGCGCGACCTCATCGAGCGGATGCTCCAGTCGAGCGGCCGGCGCGTCGACCTGTCTTCCCCATTCGTCGACGCTTCCCTCCCCAACGGCGAACGCCTGCACGTGGCTGTGCCGGAGGTGACGCGCCGGTACCCGTCGGTGAACATCAGGAAGTTCACGCGCCGCATCCGTGATCTTTCTCACCTCGTCGAGCGAGAGGCGCTCACCGCCCAGGCGGCGGAGTTCCTGCAGCTCGCGGTCCTGGCCGGATGCAACATCCTCGTCTCCGGCGCCACGCACACGGGCAAGACGACCATGATCAATGCGCTCCTCTCCTCCGTGCGCAGCGAAGAGCGCATCGTCACCGTCGAGGAGACATTCGAACTCGATCTCGTCGCGCGCGACGTGGTCGCGCTGCAGTGCAGGCAGGCGAACCTCGAGGGCACCGGGGAGATCACCCTTCGCCGACTCATCAAAGAAGCGCTTCGGATGCGACCCGACTGGCTTGTGGTCGGCGAGGTGCAGGAAGCCGAGAGCCTCGACCTGCTGATCGCCCTCAACAGCGGTATGCCGGGCATGTGCAGCATCCACGCCAACTCGGCTCGGGACGCGCTCATCAAGCTGTCGACGCTGCCGCTCCTGGCTGGGCGCAACATCGACAGCGCGTTCGTCGTGCCGACGGTCGCCAGCTGCATCGACCTCGTGGTGCACCTGGAGATGACTGCCTCGGGGACTCGACACGTGGGCGAGATCCTCGCACCCACGGGTGTCGCCACGGGCCAGGTCATCGAGGCGGCGACGCTCTTCCGCCGCGGTCGCGGGCAACTCGAATCCACGGGGTCACCGCCACCACGCATCGCGAAGTACGAGGCGCACGGTCTCGATGCTGCTCGGATTCTGCGGAGGTCCCTGTGAACGTGCTGCTCGCGCTCGTCATGGGAGCGGGTGTCTCCAGCATCGTGAGTGCGTGGCTCTGGCCTCTGAGCGCCGAGCGCGTCGAGCTCCGTGGCTTCCGCATCGACGACTTCCGCGCCGACTTGCGGCGCGCAGGCTTCGAACGTGTTCCGGTGGCCGTGTTCGCGGGCGCCGCCGTTGTCCTCGGCCTCACGCTCGGCGCCGCCGGACTCGCGCTCACCGGTGTGTTCGCTGTTGCTGTGCTGGCCTTCCTGGCGGGCTGCGCCGGTCCTTTCCTGATCGTCCGAATGCGTTCTATGCAGCGGCGCAGCCGCAACCGTCTCGTCTGGCCGGATGTCATCGACCATCTCGTCGCTTCCGCCCGGTCCGGCGTCGCCCTGCCGGAGGGAGTCGCGAGCCTCGCGGAGTCTGGCCCGACCGTGCTACGGGAGGACTTCACCGCCTTCACGAGGCAGTACCGCCTCACGGGGAGCTTCCGTGTCGCGCTGGACGTCCTCAAGGAACGGCTCGCAGACCCAACCGCCGACCGCATCCTCGAAACACTCCGCATGTCCAGGGACGTCGGCGGTGCCGAACTCCCCACGGTGCTCAAGAGCCTCGGCAGCTACCTCCGTGAAGAGCAAGCGGTGCGCCACGAAGTCGAGGCGAAGCAGTCCTGGGTCATGAACGCCGCCAAGCTCGGATCCGCCGCACCCTGGATCGTCCTGCTCATGCTGGGCACGCGGCCGGAGGCCGCCGCCGCATTCAACAGCTACGAAGGCGCCGTCGTCATCCTCATCGGCCTCGGGACGACAGTCCTCGCCTACCTCGCGATGCTCCGGATCGCGAAGCTGAAGGACGACCGCAGGTGGTTCGCATGAACGAGACCCTCGGCTGGGCCGTCCTATGCGGACTCGGTCTGGGCATCGGCCTCTGGACGATGCTCGCCGCCGTGCCCCGACTCTCCAGACCGAATCTCGCCGAACGCCTCGCGCCGCACCTCCTCGACGTGTCGGCAGCCGCTCGCGCCGACGTGCAGAAGACCGCGACCGACCCGCTCCCCGTCCTCGGCACCCTCGCCGCCCCGCTCATGGCGAAGGGGCGCGCACTGCTCGGCGAAGTCCTCGGTGGCAACGACCGCATCATCGGCCAGCTTCGCCAAAGCGGCTCCTCCGCCAGCGTCGAACGCTTCCGAGCCGAACAGCTCACCTGGGGGCTGATCGCCGCAGGAATCGGACTCGCCGCCGCACTGACGCTCGGCGTGACCCGAGGGATGCCGGTCATCGCTCAGATCCTGCTTCCCCTCCTCCTCGGCGGCGTCGGAATCTTCGCCCGCGACCAGGCACTCGGGCGCGCAGCGCACCGCCGGCATCGACAAGTGGCCAGCGAGTTCCCGACCGTGATCGAGTTCCTCTCCCTCAGCATCTCGGCCGGCGAGGGAGTCTTCGACAGCCTCAGGCGCGTCGCGAGCGTCAGCACCGGCGAACTGGCCAAGGAATTCGCACGCGTCGTCCACCACGTGAACACTGGCGTCTCGCTCTCCGACGCGCTCCACGAGATGACCAGGGGCGTCAAGTACCTGCCACTCGACCGCTGCGTCGAGCACATGATCTCCGCACTGGAACGCGGCGCGCCCCTCGTCGAAGTGCTCCGCGCTCAGGCAAGCGACGCCCGAGAGCTCGGGAAGCGCGAGCTCCTCGAAGCGGCGGGACGCAAAGAAGTGCAGATGCTCGTCCCGCTGATCTTCCTCATCCTGCCCACCACCATCCTGTTCGCGCTCTACCCGGCAGTCTTCGTGCTCCGCACGAGCTTCTAGAGCCCCACCCGAAAGGCACGACCATGCAGCTCCTGCACGCACTCCGAACCAGAGCCGCCTCCGAACGCGGAGACGTCCCCGGCTGGGTCTTGATCACGATCATGTCCGCCGGAATCGTCATCCTTCTCTGGACCGTCGCCGGCGACCTCCTCGTCAACGTGTTCGAGAACGCCATCACCCGAGTCAGTGACTTCAGCTGACAAGCCGGCCCGCTCACGCCGCCCCATGATCCGAGACGACCGGGGGTCGGCGGTCGCCGAGTGGGTCATGGTCTCGGCGATGCTCGTGCTGCTCACCGTCACAGTCCTGCAGATCGGCTTCGCGTTGCACGTGCGCACAACGCTCCTTGATGCGGCAGGAGAGGGCGCGAGGCATGCAGGACTCTTCGGTGCCGGTCTCGAAGCGGGCGAGGAACGAGCCGCAGACCTCATCGCCATGAGCATCGGCGGCGGGTACGCCGAGTCCGTGGTGGCGAGCACGACCGAGCTCGACGGGGCCCCCGTCGTCGCCGTCACCGTGCGCTCGCCGCTTCCGCTCATCGGCCTCCTCGGGCTGCCGGACGCGCTGGAGGTGACCGGACATGCCCCGCAGGAGACGCTGGATGCCGAGTGACGATCGCGGGTCGGCCTCGCTCGAGTTCCTGACACTCGGCACACTGCTGATCGTGCCACTCGCCTACCTCATGCTCACCCTCTCCGCGCTGCAGGGCGCGAGCATCGCCGGAGAGTCGGCGGCGAGAAGCGCGGCACGTCTGCTGGCGTCCGACCCCGAGTCGGTCGAGACGCAGGCGCTCGCCGCGGCGGCGATCGACCTCGCCGCTGCCGACCACGGCTTCGAGGCCGGCACCGTCGCACAGCACGTCGAATGCAGCAGCACGGCCGGTGCCTGCCAGGCAGCGGGTGCCGTCGTCTCCGTCACCGTCACGATCGACGTGCCCCTGCCGTTCGCGCCGAACCTGACCGGGGAAGCAGCTCCGCTGTCCATCCCGACCAGCGCCACGGCCTCGTTCGCCGTCACCAGGTTCGGGCTCTCCTCGTGACGGGCGCTCGGGCGCGACTGCGCGACTGCCTGCGCCGGATGCACGGCGAGCGCGGCAGCGTGCTCCCGCTCATCCTGGTCTTCCTCATGATCGGGCTCACCGCCGCCTACGTGCTGGTCGCCGCCACGTCGCTGTCCATCGAGCGCAAGCGACTCCTCACGATCGCGGACGCGGTGGCGCTCTCCGCCTCGGAGAGCTTCGCGGCGGCGGACGTCGCCTTCGTCGATGCTGAGCTGCAGCCGGTCCTCGACCCCACGAAGGTGCACGAACGCGCCCTCGCGACGCTCGAGGACCTCGCCGGGGCGAGCCCGGACAGCGTTGCGCTCGTCTCCGCGTCGACGCCAGACGGCGTCACGGCCGCCGTCGTCATCACCGGCCACTGGACTCCGCCCCTCACCCATGCGCTGCTCCCATCCGGGCTCGAGATCACCGTCTCCAGTGACGCCAGGGTGGTGCTCTCCTGACGCCACGCGCGCCCAACAGCGCCGCCCAGCCCTGGCGGCTAGTCTTGGGGGATCATGATCAACCTTGACCTCGCTTCGGAGATCGCCGCCCTGCGCAGCACCTTCGGAGACATCAGCGCCGTGCTCAACCCCGACAAGCTCCGCGCGAAGGTGGTGGAGCTCGAAGCCGCAGCATCCGTCCCCGACCTCTGGAACGACACCGAGAACGCGCAGAAGGTCACCTCGGCACTCAGCCACGCGCAGGCGGATCTCAAGCGCCTCGACGAGATCGAACGACGCCTCGACGACCTCGAAGTGCTCGCGCAGATGGCCGTCGAGATGGAAGACGAGGACACGGCCGAGGAAGCCCGCGCCGAGCTCAAGTCGATCACCAAGGTCATCGGCAACCTCGAGGTCCAGACGCTGCTCGACGGCGAATTCGACCCGCGCCCCGCGGTCATCACGATCCGCGCCGGCGCCGGAGGCGTCGACGCCTCCGACTTCGCCGAGATGCTCCTCCGCATGTACCTCCGCTGGGCCGAGCAGCACAGCTACAAGGTCTCCGTCCTCGACACCAGCTACGCCGAGCAGGCCGGCATCAAGTCGGCCACCATCGAGATCGACAGCCCATACGCCTTCGGCACCCTCTCCGTCGAAGCCGGCACGCACCGGCTCGTGCGCATGAGCCCCTTCAACTCAGCCGGAAGCCGCGAGACGAGCTTCGCCGCCGTCGAGGTCGTCCCGCTCATCGAGCAGACCGAGTCGATCGAGATCCCAGACAACGACATGCGCGTGGACGTCTTCCGCTCCTCCGGTCCGGGCGGGCAGTCCGTCAACACGACCGACTCGGCCGTCCGCATCACGCACCTCCCAACCGGGATCGTCGTGAGCTGCCAGAACGAGAAGAGCCAGATCCAGAACCGCGCCGCCGCACTCCGCGTCCTCCAGTCACGCCTCCTCCTGCTCCGCCGCGAAGAGGAGAACGCGCAGAAGAAGGAGCTCGCGGGCAACATCACCGCAAGCTGGGGTGACCAGATGCGCTCCTACGTCCTCGCGCCATACAAGATGGTCAAGGACCTCCGCAGCCAGCACGAGACCGGCAACACCGACAAGGTCTTCGACGGCGACATCGACGCGTTCATCGCCGCCGGCATCCGCTGGCGCAAGCGCGGCGAAGCCGACGCCGCTTAGGAACACGAAGTAGGCGCCAGGGAGCATCGAGCCGGGACACCCACGTCTGACGTGTTCTGCATGTCGCGCCGGGCTGCGGCCACTCCGGTGCCTACCCTGTTAGCGCCATGATCAGATTCGATAACGTCGCCAAGGTCTACCCTGGCACCGCCGCCCCCGCACTCGACGACATCACCTTCGAGGTGCTGCGCGGTGAGTTCGTGTTCCTCGTCGGCCCCTCCGGGTCCGGAAAATCCAGCGTCCTCCGCCTCATCCTCCGCGAGGACGCCCCGAGCCGCGGACAGGTGCACGTGCTCGGCCAGGACCTGCGCCGCATCTCCAACCGCAAGGTGCCGTACTACCGACGCAGCATCGGCATGGTGTTCCAGGACTTCCGCCTCCTCGCAGGCAAGACCGTGTTCGAGAACGTCGCCTACGCGCTCGAAGCGCTCGGCAAGTCCCGCGGCCACGTCGCGAAAGCCGTCCCCGATGTCCTCGAGACCGTGGGCCTCGGCGACAAGGCGAACCGTTTCCCCCACGAACTCTCCGGCGGCGAGCAGCAGCGCGTCGCCATCGCGCGCGCCGTCGTCAACAAGCCAGACATCCTCCTCGCGGACGAGCCGACCGGAAACCTCGACCCCGTCACGAGCCGAGGCATCATGCGCCTCCTCACCCGCATCAACGCGAACGGCACCACCGTCGTCATGGCCACGCACGACGTCTCGATCGTCGACGAGGAGCGCAGGCGCGTCATCGAGCTCGACGGCGGCGTCATCATGCGCGACGAGTCCGATGGCGTCTACCAGCCGGGCATCGTGCCGCTCACCGAAGCGGAGACCGCCAACCAGCTCGAGCAGAACGACGATGCCGAAGCTCAGGTCGCGTCGCAAGCCCCCACATCCATCGCCGACTCGATCGCCTCGCGCGTCGCCGGCGAGAAGACCACGAAGAACTCTGGAGACGTCAAATGATCGGCCGCGTATTCGCCGAGATGTGGCAGGGACTTCGCCGCAACTCGAGCATGGTCATCTCCGTGGTGCTCGTGACCTTCGTCTCCCTGACGTTCGTCGGCGCCGGAATCCTTATGCAGCAGCAGATCAGCAGCATGAAGGCCTTCTGGTACGACCGCGCTCAGGTGTCCGTCGACCTCTGCTCGTCCGTCTCGACCGCCCCGAACTGCGCAGGCGGTCAGGCGAGTGACACCCAGCGCGACGCCGTCGAGGCGGCCCTGCAGGGCGCCGTCCTTACCCCGTACATCAGCGAGTACGAGTTCGAAGACCAAGACCAGGCTTACGAGAACTTCCAGCAGCAGTTCGCCGGCGACCCCATCGTGTCCTTCGTCGAGCCCGAGTTCCTCTCGGAGAGCTTCCTCATCACGCTCACCGACCCCGACCAGGCCGACATCATCATCGAGCAGCTCTCGAACTACGACGGTGTGGAGGCGGTCACCGACCAGCGCCAGTACCTCGAGAGCATCTTCGAGCTCCTCAACGTCGCCAGTCTGTCTGCGATCGGAGTCGCGGTGGTCATGCTCGTCGCGGCGGCGCTCCTCATCGCGACCACGATCCGCCTGTCTGCGATCAGCAGGCGCCGCGAGATCGGCATCATGCGCCTCGTCGGCGCATCCAACCGCTACATCCAGGCGCCCTTCATCCTCGAAGGCGTCGTCGCGGCCCTCATCGGTGCCGTGCTCGCCTCGGCAGCAACCGTCGCCATCGCGCACTTCTTCGTGCAGGGCTACCTCGGCAGGCAGCTGCCGTTCGTCTCCCTCATCGGAGTCCCGGAGGCGCTCCTCGCGATCCCCGTCCTCCTGATCGTCAGCGTGCTGCTCGCCTGGGTCTCCGCGCGCATCGCGATTAACAAGTACCTCAAGGTCTGACCCGCACGCAACAGCAAGGTAGACCGATGGACAGCCCGTGTCGTAAGATAGCGGGCTGTCCATCGTCTGCCGTCGAGAGAGGAAGAGGCCATGCCGAAGGAGCAAGGGACGAAGCCTGTCGCGACGAACCGTCGAGCCAGGCACGACTACCTGATCGAGGACACCCTCGAAGCGGGCATCGTGCTGAACGGAACCGAGGTGAAGTCGCTCCGGCAGGGGCGCGCCTCCCTCGTCGACGGATACGCGTACATCGACCGCGGTGAGGCGTGGCTCGACGCCGTGCACATCCCCGAGTACCTCGAGGGCACGTGGAACAATCACGCACCACGCCGCAAGCGGAAGCTGCTGCTGCACAAGGAGCAGATCCGCAAGCTCGCCATGAAGACCAAAGAGGGCGGCTACACGCTCGTCCCGCTGACGCTCTACTTCCTCAACGGCCGTGCAAAGGTCGAGCTGGCCGTGGCGAAGGGCAAGCGCGAGTTCGACAAGCGCCACGCACTGCGTGAGCGCCAGGACAAGCGCGAGGCCGACCGCGCCGTCGCGTCCCGCAAGTACATGGGGGAGTAGATCGCGCCTCGAGCACCGATGCGCTGCACGCCCCGAAGAGCGATGCGGCCCCCGATCCAGTGGATCGGGGGCCGCATCGCTGTGTGTGCTTGGAACCGCTAGCGCACGCTCTCGACGAGCGTCGCGATGGAGCTCTCGTGTGCGGAGAGCAGCGTCTTCAGGCTTCGCGACTGCCAGCCACGGTCCGTCTGCCCGTCTGACGACGGGTCGGCGCTCCACCAGGCCGTCTGCACGGCCGCGTCGGCCGCGTCGAACGTGTCGAACATCGCGGTGAACAGCGTTGACGAGTTGGCGAACGGAACGGCCCCGACGGTGAGGCTCAGCGTCTCAGAGCGGTACGAGTCGGCGGCGGCCTGCGCAGCATCCGCGGCCTTCACGAACTCGGTGCTGTAGCTCGTGCAGACGTCCGCGAGCTCGTCGAGGAAGCACTCCGATGCGGCCAGGTCCGCGATGCCACGGTAGAAGTCGACGTAGGTCGACTTGATGCCGTCGGCGATCGTCGTGCCGATGTTCGGGTTGCTGTAGTCCGGGCATCCCGTCGACACGTTGCACGGGTAGTACAGGTTGTTGCCGAGGTCGATGTTCTGACCGTCCGGGATGGTGAAGATCGTCGACGAGAACGACGCGAGCTGCGTGCCGAACGTGTTGTAGATCGAGTTGTACTTCGGGAACGCCTCGCAGAACTGCTGCAGCGCCGCGACATCCGCGCTTGCCGTGTCAGCGAAGTTCGCGACGATGTCGCGTCGCTCGCTGAGGCCGTCGCTCTCGGTCTGAGCGGCCTTGTATGCCTCGGAGGCGTCGGCACCGTCCTCGACCGCAAGCGAGGGCACGGTGGACCCGGCGAGATCGTTGATCGTCGTCTCCGCCGTCGCGACGTTCCCGCAGCGAGTCGAGAAGTCGGTCATCTGGGCCGCCGACTGCGAGAAGAAGTCGGTGTTCTCGCCCAGTGAGGCCGAGATGGTGACGTTGGCGGCAAGGTCGAGGTTCTCGGTCGTCCAGTCCGCGTAATGCGCGTCGAGGTCCGTCTGGAACGCAGCCGCGAGCTCGTCGCCGCGGTTCACGTTGTTGTTGTGGATGGTGACGGGGATCGCTACGGCGGCTCCCACCAGGACCACGACGCCGATGATCGCGGGGATGAGGATCGCGGGCTTCCGGAACCAGGGCTTCTTGGCGGGGGCTCCGTTGCCGAAGTCGTTGGGGCCGGACGGTCCGCCGCCCTGGTAGCCACCGCCACCGTTGCCACCGAACGCGGGTGCCCCGAACTCCTGGCCGGGTGCCTGGCCGGGAGCGTAGGGGGCTGGGGTCTGGTTCTCCGGAGCGCCGTTCCACGCGCCTGCCTGCTGCTGCGCGCCATAGCCGACGCCGAAGGCAGCGGCACCCGCCTCGGGGGCGGTCGAGCCGAACGCGGGCGACTCGTTCTGGCCGCCGTAGCTCGGCGCGCTGTTCACCTCGCCGTACGCCGGCGCCTCGAGGCCGCCGCTCGCCTGACTCGGGTCAGCCTGGCCGGCACCCGGTGCGTTCCACGCCGGAGTCTGCGTCGTCTGGGCGTCCTGCGCGTCCGGAGCCGACTGGCCCCACGCCGGAGCGGAGGGCTGCTGGTCCCAGGATGCGGGAGCCTGGGCCGGTGCGCTCTGGTCGTTCCAGGCGTTGGGGTCGTGCTGGGCCGTCTGGTCCCAGCCAGTTGGAGCGGGGGTGGATGCGCCCTGGTCGTTCCAGGTGCTCGAGTCCTGTGGGGGAGTCTGCTCCCAACTCGGGGCGGCCGGCGCACCGGAGTCGAGGATCTCCGTCTGATTGTGGTCTCCGCGACCGAGCACAGCGGTCTCGTTTCCCTCGCCGAAGCCGAGGACCTCGGTGCTGTTCTCGTCGGGGTGAGACTGGTCGCCGCTGGCCGGTTCCGCGCCTTCGCCGACTGCATCGGCGACTGGCGCTGACTCGGCATCACGCGGCCAGGTGGGTGCCGCGGGCGCCTCGTCTTGGACCGGCGCGGGCACCTCGCCGTCGCTCACCTCTGGCTGGCCGGGCCCATCCTCGGACGGCGCGGGAGCGTCCGGCTCCTCAGCCGGCCTGCCGAAGTGCGCACCGAAGCCTTCGTGCCCAGAGGTCTGGTCTTCCGAAACGGAATCCCCGGACTCCTGGGCGTGCTCGTCGCCGTTCTCGGGCTTCTGCCAATTCGGGCGCCCGAATCCTTCAAAGTCATTGCCGCTCATGGGGTTCAGGTTACTGGTCCTCCCGGGAATCGCCTCCAGGCTTGCCCTGAGCACGCCAGGACGTGGATTTTCCGGCCGTCTTGACGTATGTTTAGGAGCTGCCAGTTCTTCTGGCAGCTGCAACTCAACAGAGCTCATGACGTGGAACGCCGCCGAGGAGACTCGGCTCACGGGGATGATCGGTTTCGACATGACTGGTGAATCGGCGTGAAGCGGGTCGAGGATGCGGGGTTATCTCGTAAACGCCCCTCGCAAAACATAGGTGCTAACGCTAAGCGCACCGACTTCGCCCTCGCTGCTTAAGCGAGTCCGATAGTCCGTCAGCCCGGGGGTGTTCCCGCTCCGGTAGCTGGCGTCATTAAGGGAACTTGCTGTGGTGTTGTGTTTCAGGGCACCACGGGACTTGCACTGGAACTGGGCTCGTCGATCAAGGTGTCTGTCCCCATGATCGGAGCCAAGTAGAACCGTAGACAGACTGCACCCGGAGAAGCCGCGGTTTCGTAGTTGTGGACGGGGGTTCGATTCCCCCCATCTCCACGAAACCCACGTCATGAGCGAAGGCCCCGACTGCCCAGTTGAACACTGGGAAGTCGGGGTTTTGTTGTCTGCGGTGAGCGGTGCCTGGGTCAGTCCGCCGGCCACACGCCGGATGTACCGCGACGATGGCTGCCGACGAGGTGCGTGTCGACGATGCCGATGGCCTCCATGAGGGCGAAGAGGTTGGTTGGGCCGACGAAGCTGAAGCCGCGCGCCTTGAGACTCTTCGTGAGCTGTCGCGACTCGTCGCTGGAACTGGGCACGTCTGCCGCTGACGCGGGTCTCGGCGTTGTCATCGGCTTGGCGCCCCAGACCAGTTCGTTGAGTGGCTCGCTCTCGCGCAGCGCGACCGTCGCGCGAGCATTCCTCATGACCGACGAGATCTTCAGTCGGTTCCGGATCACTCCGGGGTCGCTCATCAGTCGCTCGAAGTCGTCGTCGCCGAACCCGGCCACCGCGTCGACGTCGAAACCTGCAAACGCCTCGCGCAGCAACGGCCTCCGCTGCAGGATGAGGCGCCAAGAGAGCCCGGACTGGAAGATCTCGAGGCACAACCGCTCGAAGACGCCACGCTCGTCGGTGACGGGCATGCCCCATTCCGTGTCGTAGTACTGCATGAGCAGCTCGTCGCGGCTCGCCCACAGCGGCCGGGCGAGGCCATCCTCGCCGACGACGAGGTCAGGGGTGATGCTGGTAGCTGGCAAGGGCTTTCCTCTCCGGATGCGGAATCCTGCAATCTCCGCGAACCGGAAGGGACACGGACGGCGCTGATCGAGAACCTGCTGTGCGCCGAACGCTACCCGGCACCTCCGACACGCGCCGCCGCTGTCCACAGGCGGCAGCCCCGGCAGGAAACGGAACCTAGCCGTTGGTCGGCAGGCGTGAGCCGCTCAGCTCGTCACCCTCGCTGCTTGCAATGAGGCACACCAGGTTGCGGTCGCCCTCGCTCCAGCTCCGTTCGCTCGGAACAAGATGCAGCACGGTGAGGCCCGCGACCGCGTCTCGCCCGAGCTCGGCGAACTGAGCTGAGCACCGTGCATCCGCTTCGGAGGCCAGAGCGTCATCGCCCGGGAACGCCTCACCGAGTTCGCTCGGTGCCACCGAGAGCACCTCGTAGAGGTGTGGGTCCGCGCACGAGGCCGCAAGCGTCGCAACGGTGAGGTCCGCGTCCGACGAGAAGCAATCGCCAGCGCTCACTTCCGTCATCGGAACCACGCGGGGCGTCTCCGGGGAGCTCGCACAGGCCGTCAGCGCTCCGCTGACGACGAGCACGGCCAAGAGCGTTGCGGGGATTCGGGAGGACACCCCACCAGGCTAGCTGGCGGAACCCGCAGCCGTCCCCGCAGTGGCCTGACCGTCGAGGGGCGTCACGATGCACAGCACTTCTCGGTCGCCGCTGGCCCATGACTCGGCGCTCGGTACGATGCCCGTGTAGTTCCATTCGGTCAGGAACGGCTCCGCCCCGATGAAGCCCGTGAACGCTGCGGAGCAGATGTCCTCGAGGGCAGTATCGATCGCCGAGTCGCCGGGGAAGGTGTCACCGCCCGACATGTTCTCGGAGTGATACGCCTCGTACGTGTGCAGCGAGTCGCAGTTCGGGAAGAGCTCAGCGTCGTCGGAATCCGATTCGAGGTCGAAGCAGTCGCCGACCGCGAGGTCCTCGATGCCGGTCATCGTGCCGGCCACCGCGGTTGGTGTTGGTGTTGCCGTCTCGGATGCGGTGGGCGTGGCCGACTCGGTCTCCTCGGCAGTGGACGTCGACGTCGTCGTCACCACGGGGTCGGAGCCCCCACTGGCCAGTGTCGTCACGAGGGTGCATCCACTGAGGAGCAGGAGGGCGGCGAGCCCCAGGGACGCGCCAGCGGCGCTTCGTACGGCGGCGGTTCGCATCGTTGCTCCTCTTGCTGGTGAACATCGGTTCAGAGGTCCTGTTGCCGCTCCTGCAGACGCGACGCGACCAGTGTATTGCCGTGTTCCCGAAGATCACCACTGAGGCGATCGCAGTTGCTGCCACCCTGGCGTGTCGTCCCGCGGGCGTAGCATTGGCTCCCTATGTCTGCAGACGCGAGTTCCCCCACCCAGCAGTCGACCGTCCGGCAGGGTGGACCCTCTTCCTCCGCCACAGCACCCCAGGAGGCCTCCCGCTGGCCCGCCTTTGCGGTGTGCGCGGCGGTCGCCGTGCTCACGATCCTCGATCTGGCCAAGGTCAACGTCACGCTCGGCCCGATCGAGCACACGCTCGGCGCGGCCTCCTCCGACGTGCAGCTCATCGTCGCCGGCTACGTGCTGGCGTTCGGAATCCTGCTGGTTCCCTCGGGGCGACTCGGCGACCTGTGGAATCGCAAGCGCCTGTTCTTGATCGGTCTCGTCGCCTTCGGGCTCGCGTCGCTCGTGTGCGCGCTGAGTGTGAGCACCGAGATGCTGATCGGCGGTCGCATCCTGCAGGGTTTCGCCGCCGGCATCCTGATGCCGCAGGTGCTCGGCCTCATCCAGCAGCTCTTCACGGGCCAGGAGCGTGGGCGGGCCTTCGGGATCTTCGGCGCCATCGTCGGGCTCGGCACGGCGTTCGGTCCGACGATCGGCGGCTTGCTCATCGGCCTGCTGGGGGAGGAGGCCGGCTGGCGCTGGACCTTCGCGATGAACGTGCCCCTCGCCCTTGTCGTGCTGCCGTTCGCCTGGCGGCTCCTCCCATCGAGGCAGGAAGTGGCGAAGGGGCAGACGCTCGACCTCTTCGGCGTCGCCCTCCTCGGGCTGGCCGTGCTGACGACGATGCTCCCATTCGTGCTGACGTCGGGGCGGGACACTGACGACCCGGCCCGGTGGTGGCTGCTCGCCCCAGCGCTCGGCTTCTTCGTCGCGTTCATCCTCTGGGAACGGCGCTACCTCCGGATCGGGAAGACGCCCGTCGTCGACTTCGCGCTCTTCCGCACGCCCTCGTATCGCTACGGGGTGCTCATCACGACGCTGTTCTTCGCCGCGATGCCCGTCGGCTTCCTGCTCGTGACGCTGTTCCTGCAGCAGGGGCTCGGACACCCGGCCGTGCTGGTCGGTGCCGTCTCGGTCCCGTACGCGCTCACCTCGGCGGTCGTGGCAGCCGTGTCGGGCAAGTGGACGTTCCAGCACGGGGCCACGCTCGTCGCCGTCGGCGTCGCGCTGTTCGTTGTGGGCTACAGCGTGGTGCTCGTCGTGACCCAGCTGGCTGAGCCGGCGCTGTCGCCCTACCTGGTCAGCGCGTCGCTGGTCATCTCGGGTGCGGGCGCGGGGCTGGTGATGGGGGCGAACCAGATGCGGATGCTCCTGCACGTCCCCGTCGAGCAGGCGGGCATCGCGGGCTCGTTCGCGCAGGTCGGGCAGCGCCTCGGCAACGCCATGGGCTTGGCGATCGGCAGCTCCGTCTTCTTCGCGGGGGTCGCCGCCCTGCAGGTCACGGGAGCCGTGCAGGACACGAGTTCGCCTGTCGTGCAGGAGGCCTACAAGACGTCCGTCGCCGGCGGCCTGCTCGTGGTCATCTGCCTGGCCTGTCTCACGCTCGTGGTCGCCGTCGTGGACCTTGTCGGGCATCGGCGACGCCAGCGCGAGCAGCAAGTGGGGGAGTGACGTCTGATCTCCAGCCGAGTCGCGAACCGGATCAGCGGGCTGCGAGGGCCTTGAGCGCCTGATCGTGCAGAAGGCCATTCGTGGCGAGCGCACTGCCGTGCCACGGTCCTTCTTCCCCGTCCATGCTGGTGAACGTGCCGCCTGCCTCCACGACGATCGGCACGATCGCGGCCATGTCGTACGGCTGCAGATCGAACTCTCCCGCGATCTCGAGCGCGCCCTCCGCGACGAGCATGTAGGACCAGACCTCGCCGACGGCGCGCGTGCGCCAGATGGCTCGGCTGAACTCGAGCAGCTGCGCTGAGCGGCCCGCGTCATCCCAGCCCTTGAGGCTGTTGTAGCTGAGGGATGCCCGTTCGAGCTCGTCGACGGCGCTCACCTGAATGCGCCGGTCGGTGGCGACATCGCGGTCGCTGAGGTCGTCGTCGAGGTACGCACCCTGGCCGGTCGCGCCCCACCAGCGCCTGTTGAGGCCGGGTGCCGACACGACACCCACCTCGGGAACGCCGTCGATGACCAGCGAGATCAGGGTCGCCCAGATCGGGATGCCGCGCATGAAGTTGGCGGTGCCGTCGATCGGGTCGATGATCCACTGCCGGCGAGAGGTGCCCTGCGAGCCGTACTCCTCGCCGAGGATGGAGTCGCTCGGGCGGGTCTCCGCGAGGCGCGCGCGCAGGGCCTGCTCGACGGCCCGGTCCGCGTCGGTCACCGGCGTCCGGTCCTCTTTCTCGTACACCCCGAGCGAGCGCGAGTTGAAGTGCTGCATCGAGACCGCATCGGCGATGTCGGCGAGCTCTCGTGCGAGGCGGAGGTCGGAGGAGAGCGGGTGCAGGAGTTCGGTGGCCACACGGTCAGCCTAGGCCAGGGGCCAGCTAGTAGCTCGCGTCGGCCGCCTGGTCGAGCGACATGAACAGGCGTCGCAGCGAGTCGAGCCTGGCGATGCCAGCCTCGTCGAGCTCGCCGTCACGCGCAGCGTCGTCGAGCGCGCAGTCCGGGGCGTCGGCCCGGTGCGTGCATCCGCGCGGGCAGTCCTCGGCGATGTCGGCGAGTTCGGTGAAGCCGCGCAGCACGTTGTCGCGATCGACGTGCCCGAGTCCGAATGACCGGACTCCGGGTGTGTCGATGATCCAGCCGGTGCGGCCCTCGGCGTCCTCGATCCGAACGGCGAGGGTGGATGAGGAGGTGTGCCTGCCGCGACCGGTGACGGCGTTGACGACTCCCGTCTCGCGGAGCGTGCCGGGTACGAGCGCGTTCACGAGCGTCGACTTCCCGACGCCGGAATGGCCGACGGCGACGGTCGTGTGCCCGGTGAGCGCCGCTCGGAGCTCGTCGATGGGCTCGCCTCCCGGGCGAGACTCGAAGACCTTCACGCCGAGGGGCTCGACGAGCGCGCGCAGCTCGTCAGCGGGCGCCACGTCCGTCTTGGTGAGTACGAGGAGGGGCTGGATGCCCGCGTCGAGGGCCGCCACGAGGTAGCGGTCGATGAGTCGTGGTCGCGGCTCCGGCTGCGCTGTCGCCGCGACGATGAGCATCTGGTCGGCGTTTGCGACGATGACGCGCTCGACCTGGTCGGTGTCGTCCGCGCTGCGGCGGAGGAGCGTCTTGCGTTCGACGATGCGCACGATGCGGGAGAGGCTGCCCGCGTCGCCGGTGGTGTCGCCGACGATGTCGACGAGGTCTCCCGTGACGATGGCCGTTCGGCCGATCTCTCGCGCCTTGGCGGCGGTGACGGTCCGTTCCTCTGGCGTCCCCTCGTCGAGGAGCACCGTGTAGCGTCCGCGATCGACGGTCACGACGCGCCCGGTCACGGCATCGGAATGCTTCGGCCGCTGCTTCGAGCGGGGCCTGTTCGCCTTGGGGTTCGGGCGCCCCCGGAAGTCGTCCTCGTCCCAGTCGCCGTAGGCGTCGAACGCGTCGCCGAGTGAGCGAGCCACGGTCAGATGCTGAAGGCGGTGAGGTCGACGCTGCCGTCGTCCTCGCCCTCGTCCGGATCGCCGACCGTGCCCTGGTCCAGCATGTCCTGCCAGAGCTGGGTGAACTGGGGGAGCGTCTTGCTCGTGGCGTGGATGTCGTCGACGGTGACGCCCTCGATCGCGAGGCCGACGATGGCACCGGACGTCGCCATGCGGTGGTCCTCGTAGCTGCGCCACTCGTGGGCCGTGCGCGGTCCGGGAGCGATCTCGAGCCCGTCGTCGAGCTCGGTGACCTCGCAGCCGATGCCGCGCAGCTCGGCGGCGATGGCCGCCACGCGGTCGGTCTCGTGGCCCCGGAGGTGCGCGATGCCCGTGATGCGGCTCGTGGTGGTGCAGAGCCCACAGAGCGCCGCGAGGTTGGGGGCGAGCTCTCCGGCCTCCGAGAGATCGAGGTCGACGCCCGGCAGCTCGGCGCCCTCGGCGATGCCGCGTTCGACCGTGCACGTGAGCACGCCGTCCGCGACCGAGATCTGCGCGCCGAAGAGCGGGAGGAGATGCTGGAGGTGAGATCCGACCTGGGTCGTGGTCTCCGGCCAGTCCTCGATGGAGACGCTGCCGCCCGCGACGAGCGCCGCGATGAGGAAAGGCTCGGCATTGGAGAGGTCAGGCTCGATCGTGAGCTCCCGCCCGTCGATGACGCCGGGCGAGACACGCCACGTGCCCGCCTCCGAGTCGTCGATCTCGACCCCACGCTCCCGCAGGGCGGCGAGCGTCATGTCGATATGCGGTTGGCTCGGGACCCGATCGCCCGAGTGGATGAGCGTGAGCCCGTCCTCGAAGCGTGCACCGGCCATGAGCAGCCCTGAGACGAACTGGCTGGAGGCTCCAGCGTCGATCGTGACCTCGCCACCTGTCACCTCACCGGTGCCGTAGAGCGAGAAGGGCAGCCCGCCCCTCCCGTCGTCGCGGACCTCGACGCCGAGCGCCTTGAGCGCATCCACCGTGCCCTTCATCGGGCGGCGGCGGGCCGCCTCGTCGCCATCGAAGGCGACGGGGCCGAGGGCGAGGGATGCGAGGGGCGGGACGAAGCGCATGACGGTGCCCGCGAGGCCGCAGTCGATGGAGACGCCGCCTTCGAGCTCGCCCGGCGTGATCTCGAGATCGTTCCCGAACCGACCGTCGCCGGGGACTTCGACGACCTTCGTGCCGAGCTGCCTGAGCGCCTCGATCATGAGCTCGGTGTCTCGGGCCCACAGGGGGTGCCGAAGCAGCGATGGTGCGCCGGCCAGCGCGGAGAGCACCAGTTCACGGTTGGTGAGGCTCTTCGACCCAGGGATCTGCAGGCGCGCGTCGATCGGCGAAGTCGCCGTCGGGGCCTCCCACGGGCCGTCGCCGAGGGTCAGGGGCTCGCTGCCCTCGTCGTCTCGGTACAGGTCGAAGCGTGGTCCGGAATAGCCAAAGATCTCCATTGGTTGACAACGATACCGCCAGTGGCGCTCGCATCACCCGGAAAGACGATTCCGGCAGACAACGAAGGGGAGGGCAGCCCTTGCAGACAACCCTCGCGCCGCCGAGGCGTCAAGCCGCCGAGAGGCGCACGGCAGTACACTCACGCGTAATGAGTGAGCAGAAGTCGCCTCAGGCGACCCCAGATCAGGACGAACTCCGGCAGCTGTTCGAGGAGCAGGCGCTGCAGTACATCGACCAGTTGTACGCGGCAGCCATGCGCATGACTCGAAACCCCGCAGACGCGCAGGACCTCGTGCAGGAGACCTTCGTGAAGGCCTTCGTGGCCTTCGCGCGCTTCGAGCAGGGCACGAACCTCAAAGCGTGGCTGTATCGCATCCTCACGAACCTCTTCATCAACTCGTACCGCAAGAAGCAGCGGGAGCCGTACGCGAACGCGCTCGAGGACCTCGAGGACTGGCAGCTCGGCGGCGCCGAGTCGGCGACGGCCCAGACCTCGTCGCGCTCGGCCGAGGCCGAGGCCATCGACCACCTCCCCGACTCGACGGTGAAGGACGCCCTCCAGGCGATCCCGGAGGACTTCCGCCTGGCGGTGTTCCTCGCCGACGTGGAGGGATTCTCCTACAAGGAGATCGCAGACATCATGAAGACCCCCGTCGGCACCGTCATGTCGCGGCTTCACCGCGGCAGGCGACTGCTTCGCGAGCGCCTCACCGGCTACGCGCGAGAGAACGGCATCATTCCGGCCCTGGACGGGGACGAGCAGAAAACAGGGAGCAAGAAATGACCGATTGCGGCTGCGAGAAAGCCAAGGACGCCCTCGAGGAGTACCTGCGCAACGAACTCGCCAGTACGGACGCGAGCGATATTCGCGAGCACCTCGAGCACTGCAAGGACTGCGAGAGCGAGCTGCACGTGAACCGCTCGCTCATGGAAGTCGTCCAGCGCGCTTGCAAGGAGCGCGCCCCCGAAGAGCTGCGCCTGCACGTCCTCGACCAGCTGCGCAACATCCAGCGTTCGCACGGCACGCCGGTCGCGAACTGACACGGGGCGCCCGCGAACTCGTGTCCTGCCCATGACTCCGGATCCCGAGGAGGACGCCTGGCGCCTGCTCTCTGCCCGCGTCGACGAGGCCATCTCCGAGCTGCGGGAACGGGATGCCAGGCGGGAGACGCTCGCCGAGCTGGTCGAGCGTCGCCCCGTCCTCGGCGTCCGTCGGGGCCCCGTCCTGCGGCGCGTCTCGAACGTGTGGCGGTTGCGTGAGCTGCTGCTCGACGAGAGCGGCGGGCTGTTCCGCGTCGGCTCCGTCATCCGGGTCGCGAAGCAGCCAGACCACTACAGCGAGCAGTCGGCGCTTGCGGCCGAGCGACGTCGCGTGCAGCTGGCCGCGCTGAAGTCCGGGTTCGCCCTTGGCGAGGTCGTCAACTACGGCGCGGCGCGTATCCAGCTCTCCGACAGCGGGGGTGCCGACGCGCATCCCGGCCTCGAGGTGGTGGGCGGCGAGGTGGTCCTGCACTGGGGAGCTGTCCCTGGCGCGCAGGCCGGTCTCGGCGCAAGCAGCTCGACGCCACTCGCCGCGTACCTCGACGACGCCGTCGCTCTCCTGACCGGGCGCTAGCAGGCCGTTCATACAGCACACGAAGGCGCCCGCCCCGATTGCTCGGGACGGGCGCCTTCTGCGTTCGCGGAGGACCTGCCTAGTCGGCCAGCACTCCCTCGATGAGCTCGGCCTGCTGACGCTGGTGCGCCTTCATCGTGCCGACCGAAGGTGCCGACGACTCCGGGCGGGTGACCGCGCGGATCGTGCGTCCTTCGAGCATCGGCGCGAGGTGCGTGCGGATGAAGGGCCAAGCACCCTGGTTCTCCGGCTCGTCCTGCGCGTAGATGATCTCCGCGTTCGGGTACTCGGCGAGGATGCGGTTGATCTCCTCGCCCGGCATCGGGTAGAACTGCTCGAGCCGCACCAGGGCGACCGTCGAGTCCTCGCGCTTGTCGAGCTCCGCACGGAGGTCGTAGTGCAGCTTGCCGGCGTGCAGCACGACGCGCCGAACCGCGGCCTTGTCGGTGATGCGCTCGTCGTCCAGGACAGGCCGGAACGCGCCGTTCGTGAAGTCCTCGACCGGCGAGACGGCGCTGCGCAGGCGCAGCATCGACTTCGGCGTGAAGATCACGAGCGGCTTGCGCGGACGCGCGTAGGCCTGACGGCGCAGCAGGTGGAAGTGCGACGCGGGCGTCGATGGCATCGCGACCGTCATGTTCTCCTCTGCCGCGAGCGTGAGGAAGCGCTCGATGCGCGCCGATGAGTGGTCGGGACCCTGACCCTCGTAACCGTGGGGGAGCAGCAGCACGACGCTCGAGCGCTGGTTCCACTTCTGCTCGGACGCCGAGATGAACTCGTCGATGATGGTCTGTGCGCCGTTCACGAAGTCACCGAACTGCGCCTCCCAGAGGACAAGCGCGTCGGGACGCTCCACCGAGTAGCCGTACTCGAAGCCGAGCACCGCGTACTCGCTCAGGAACGAGTCGTAGATCGAGATGGGTGCCTGGTTGTCGCTCAGGTTGGAGAGCGGCAGCCAGTTCTGGCCGTTGAGGCGGTCGTGGAAGAGCGCGTGACGCTGCACGAACGTCCCGCGGCGCGAGTCCTGGCCGGACATGCGCACGGGCGTGCCCTCCATGAGCAGCGAGCCGAGGGCGAGGAGCTCGCCGAAGGCCCAGTCGATGCCGCCTTCGCGGCTCATCTGCTCGCGCTTCGACAGCACGGCCTTGAGCTTCGTGTGCACCGAGAAGCCCTCTGGCGGGTTCCCGTGCGCGTCGCCGATGGTCTCGATGACCTCGCGGGCGACAGCCGTCGACTCCGGCTCGGAGCGGTGGTTCTCCTCGCGGGAGCCCACTGCTGAGAGCTCGGCGGCCGAGATTGCGGTCGACTGCGTCTGGGCCTGGTGCGTCTCCGCGAAGGCGCGCTCGAGGCGGTCGTGGAAGTCCTTCTGCGCCGCGTCGAACTCGTCCTGTGTGATGTCGCCACGTCCGACGAGCGCCTCGGCGTACAGCTTGCGCACGGAGCGCTTCGCCTCGATGAGGTTGTACATGAGGGGCTGCGTCATCGAGGGGTCGTCGCCCTCGTTGTGGCCGCGGCGGCGGTAGGAGATGAGGTCGATGACCACGTCGCGCTTGAAGCGCTGGCGGTAGGCGAACGCGAGCTCGGCGACGCGCGCCACCGACTCGGGGTCGTCGCCGTTCACGTGGAACACGGGAGCCGAGATGGCCTTGGCCACATCGGTCGAGTACATCGACGAACGGGCGTCGCGAGGCGTCGTCGTGAAGCCGACCTGGTTGTTGATGTTCACGTGGATCGTGCCGCCCGTGCGGTAGGCGCGGAGCTGTGACATCTGCATCGTCTCGTAGACGACGCCCTGACCCGCCATGGCCGCGTCACCGTGGATGAGAATCGGCAGGACCGCATCCCGGCCGTCGGCCTTGCGGTCGAGCTTGCCGCGCACGATGCCCTCGAGCACGCCGTTGACAGCTTCGAGGTGCGAGGGGTTGGCGGCGAGGTACACCGGGATCGTCGCGCCGGAGGCGGCCGTGAACGTTCCCTCGATGCCGAGGTGGTACTTCACATCGCCCGAGTTGCCGCGGCCCGAGCTGGACTGCACACCCTCGAACTCGCGGAAGATCTGGCCGTACGTCTTGCCGGCGATGTTGGTGAGCACGTTGAGGCGGCCGCGGTGGGCCATGCCGATCGCGACCTCGTCGAGGTCTTCCTCGGCGGCACCCTGGATGATCGTGTCGAGCAGGGAGATGACCGACTCGGAACCCTCGAGCGAGAAGCGCTTCTGGCCGACGTACTTCGTCTGCAGGAAGGTCTCGAACGCCTCAGCCTCGTTGAGCTTGTTGAGGATGCGCATCTGCTCTTCGTGCGTGGGCTTCGTGTACGGGTGCTCCAGCTCGTCCTGGAACCAGGCGCGCTGCTCCGGGTCCTGGATGTGCATGTACTCGATGCCGATGGTGCGGCAGTAGGAGTCGCGGAGGATGCCGAGGATGTCGCGGAGCTTGAGCATCCGCTGGCTTCCGCCGAACCCGTCCGCGACGAACTCGCGCTCGAGGTCCCAGAACGTGAGCCCGTGGTTCTCGATCTCGAGGTCCGGGTGCGTGCGCTGCACGTACTGCAGCGGGTCGATGTCAGCCATCATGTGGCCGCGCACGCGGTACATGTTGATGAGCTGCTGCACGCGAGCCGTCTTGTTGATGGCGGCGGCGAGGTCGACGTGGACATCCTGCGACCACACGACGGGCTTGTACGGGATGCGCAGCGACGCGAAGATCTCTTCGTAGAAGTTGTGCTGGCCCGTGAGGTGCTCGTGCACGATCTTCAGGAACTCGCCGGAGCCAGCGCCCTGGATGACGCGGTGGTCGTACGTGCTCGAGATCGTGAGGCGCTTGGAGATGGCGAGATCGTCGAGGACGTGCTGCGCCATTCCCTGGTAGGGGGCCGGGTAGTCGAGGGCGCCGGCGCCGATGATCGCCCCCTGGCCCTTCATGAGCCTCGGGACGGACTGCAGGGTGCCCATTCCGCCCGGGTTCGTGAGCGAGATCGTCGTGCCCGCGTAGTCGTCGCCGCTGAGCTTGTTCTGGCGACCGCGCTTGATGAGCTCCTCGTAGGCGCCGAGGAACTCGCGGAAGTTGAGCGTCTCGGCCTGCTTGATGCTCGGGACCACGAGGGCGCGGGTTCCGTCGGGCTTCGGCACGTCGATCGCGATGCCGAGGTTGACGTGAGCCGGTTCGATGGCGGATGGCTTGCCGTCGACCTCGTCGTAGTACACGTTCATGCTCGGGAACTTGATGAGCGCCTTCACGAGGGCCCAGCCGATGAGGTGCGTGAACGAGACCTTGCCGCCGCGGGTGCGGCGAAGGTGGTTGTTGATGACGATGCGGTTGTCGATCATGAGCTTCGCGGGGATCTCGCGGTAGCTCGTCGCGGTCGGCACCTGCAGCGAGATGTCCATGTTCTTGGCGATGGCCTTCGCCATGCCCTTCAGCGGCGACACGATGTTCTCGCGTGACGGCGCCTTCTCCTTGTCAGCTGCCGGCGCATCCGCGGGGATGAGCTTCTCCTGCGGGGCTGCGGCAGTGGTCTTCGCCTGCTTCCGCGCTTCGCCATCGGCGGCCGGCTTCTTCGCCTCTGCCTCAGCGGCTGGAGCTGCCTGCGCCTTCGCGGGCTGGGCTGCCGGTGCCGTCTTCGCCGGGGCAGCGGTCTGCTGCTTGGCGTACTGCTCGAGTGTCGGCCACCAGGCCTCGTCGACACTCTTCGGGTCCTTGACGTACTTCTCGTACATCTCTTCGACGAGCCAATCGTTGGCTCCGAAATCGGACTTTGCTTCGTCTGTACCCGCACTGGTCAAATGACTCGCCACCTGAGTTTGTCTCGCGTTCGTCTGTTGATGCGGGACACGCCGAATCTGGGCGGCGGCCCCATCGAGTGACCAGCCTAACGCCCTTGGCGAGCGCTCTGCGCGAAAGTGGCCGGTTCGGCGTCTGGGCAACGTATTCTGGAGGCCATGCACTTCTCTGGTCCCGCCCCACACCACGAGCTCACGTACTCGGACGTCTTCCTGATTCCGAGCAGGTCGGATGTGGGATCGAGGCTGAATGTCTCGCTCGCCCCGGATGACGGCACCGGCATGACGATCCCGCTGGTCGCCTCGAACATGAACGCGGTGACCGGTCCCCGCATGGCGGCGGCCATCGCACGGCGAGGCGGTCTCGGCGTGCTGCCGCAGGACATGTCCCTCGAGGCTCTGCAGACCGCGATCGCCTGGGTGAAATCGCAGGACCCGGTCCTCGACACGCCCTTCACCGCGTCGGGCGACGCGACGGTGGGCGCGGTGCTCGAAATCGTCCCGCCCGTCGCCGGGTTCGGGGTCTCCGTGCTGGCTCCCGATGGGGAGGTGCTCGGTGTGCTGCAGGCGTCGACGCTGGCGCGTGTCCCGAGCGACGCCGTGCTGGCCGATCTGAGCCACCACTTCGTCAACGAGGTGCCGCTGGCCCTCGCCCGCGACTCCCGCGCGGTCTTCAACTCCTTCGCCGAGGCTGGCGAGAGCTTCGCGCCCGTGCGGACCGAGCGTGGTGAGATCGCGACGGTCACGGCAAGCGGCGCGCTGCGCAGCACGATCTACCAGCCGGCGCTGGATGCTCAGGGGCGCCTTCGTGTCGCGGTCGCCGTCGGCGTGTCGCGCAACGCGCTCGAGCGTGCACGCGCGCTTGTCGAGGCCGGCGCCGATGTGCTGGTCCTGGACACCGCGCACGGACATCAGGGCAGCATGCTGCGAGCGATCGAGGCGGTGCGTGGGGCGGAGCTCGGTGTTCCGATCGTCGCGGGCAACGTCGTCTCTGGAAGCGGCGTCCACGACCTCGTCTCGGCGGGGGCGAGCATCATCAAGGTCGGCGTCGGCCCCGGCGCCATGTGCACCACGCGCATGATGACCGCGGTTGGTCGTCCGCAGTTCTCCGCGGTGCTGGAGACATCGGAGACCGCGCACGCGCTCGGCGCGCGGGTCTGGGCGGACGGGGGAGTGCGCTATCCGCGTGACGTCGCCCTCGCGCTCGCCGCCGGTGGGTCCGCCGTCATGATCGGCTCATGGTTCGCCGGCACGGTCGAGGCGCCGGGAACGGTGCGGACCGACGATGCTGGCAACTGGTTCAAGGAATCGTTCGGCATGGCATCCACGAAGGCGGTCGAAGCGCGTTTCGGGGACCTCGAGCCCTACGAGCGCGCGCGAAAGCTCCTCTTCGCGGAGGGCATCTCGTCGTCGAAGATCATGCTCGACCCCAAGCGACCTGGGCTCGACGACCTGATCGACATGATCACGACCGGCGTCCGCTCATCGTTCACCTACGCGGGTGCTGACTCACTCCCCGAATTCCGCCAGCGGGCCAAGGTCGGCATCCAGTCGGCGGCCGGCTACGAAGAGGGCAAGGCCCTCCCGGTGTCCTGGTAGACGCGGCCGGCTGACGGGGGTCTCGGATATGTGTGCTCGACAGGGTGGTGACCGGGCGTGAACGAGTGGCTCATGCTCGGGATCGGCGTCCTCCTCACCCTGGGAACCGGCGTCTTCGTCGGCTCGGAGTTCTCGCTCGTCAACCTCGACCGCAACGATCTCGAGAAGCGGCGGGAACGAGGAGAGAAGCGCCTCACCCCGACGATCAACGCGCTCAAGCACACGTCCACGCACCTCTCCAGCGCGCAGCTCGGCATCACGCTCACGACGCTCCTCACCGGCTACACGATGGAGCCGGCGATCTCGTCGCTGCTCGCGACGCCGCTCGGCGCGGTCGGACTGCCGGAGGACGCCGTGCGCCCCGTCGGAGCCGTGCTGGCCATCGTCATCGCGACGGCCCTGTCGATGGTCGTCGGCGAGCTCATCCCGAAGAACTTCGCGCTCGCCGTGCCACGGACGACGGCGAAGTTCCTCATCCCGCTGCAGGTCGCCTTCACGACGGTGTTCAGGCCGGCGGTCGCGGTGCTGAACGGCAGCGCGAACGGACTCATCCGCTCCGTCGGCATCGAGCCGAAGGAAGAGCTCTCCGGCGCGCGCACCGCGGAGGAGCTGTCGAGCCTCGTGCGGCGCTCAGCGCTCGTCGGCATCCTCGAAGGTGAGCGGGCCGTGCTGCTGAGTCGCACGCTGCGCTTCGCCGACCACATCGCAGCGGATGTGATGACGCCGAGGCCTCGAGTGCAGTCCATCGCCGTCGACGCGCCGGTGCAGGACCTCATCGATCTCGCGAAGTCGACGGGTCACTCGCGCTTCCCGGTGACCGGTGAGGACATCGACGAGATCGTGGGCGTGGCGCACCTCAAGAACGCCGTCTCGCTCCCGCTCGACCGGAGGCGCTCCGTGCCGGTCGGGGCGATCAAGACCGACGCGCTGCTGGTCCCCGAGACGCTCGGCTTGGACGCGCTGCTCGCCGAGCTGCGATCCGGCGGCTTCCAGCTGGCGGTTGTGCTCGACGAGTACGGCGGCACGAATGGCGTCGTGACGCTCGAAGACCTCGTCGAGGAGATCGTCGGCGAGCTCGTCGACGAGCACGACCGCGCACATCTCGATGTGGTCCGCGCCAAGGGACGGACCACGTTCGACGGCATGCTCCGACCAGACGAGGTGCGTGACCGGCTCAACATCGAGCTCGACGACGACGGACCGTACGAGACGGTCGCAGGCTTCATCATGAACGCCCTCGAGCGCATCCCGGCCGTGGGTGACGAGGTCCAGGTCCCCGTCGGCACGTTCCGGGTCGAGCGGATGGAGGGCCGCCGCGTCGACCGCGTCGCGTTCACCCCCAACGAGTCCTACGAGTCGAGGGAGGCGCTCATGCAGCGCCTCGCCGACCAGCACGCCGAGAAGGAGAACCGTGGCTGAGTACTGGTCTGGACTCGCCTGGCTTGTCGTCCTCCTCGCGGCGAACGCCTTCTTCGTCGGGGCGGAGTTCGCCGTCATCTCCGCGAAGCGCTCGCAGATCGAACCCAGGGCGGAGCGGGGCAGCAAAGCCGCCCAGCAGACGCTCTACGCGATGGAGCACGCGACCGGCATGCTCGCGACGAGCCAGCTCGGCATCACGGTCTGCTCGCTCCTCATCCTCAACGTGTCCGAACCCGCGCTCCACCACCTCCTCGAGATCCCGCTGTCGGCCACGGGTCTCAGCGAGGAGATGATCTCGACCATCGCGTTCGTCATAGCGCTCGTCGTCGTCTCCTACCTGCACGTCGTCCTCGGCGAGATGGTGCCGAAGAACATCTCGTTCTCGGTTCCCGACCGCGCGGCCCTGCTGCTCGCGCCGCCGCTCGTGTTCTTCTCTCGCCTGTTCGCGCCGGTCATCTGGGCGCTGAACGGCATCGCGAACACGACCCTTCGCCTCTTCGGCGTCGAGCCGAAGGCCGAGACGACCAGTGCCTTCACCTTCGACGAGGTCGCCGGGATCGTCGAGCAGTCGAAGCGAGAGGGGGTGCTCATGGACCGCGCGGGCACCTTGTCGAACACCTTCGAGTTCACGGCCAAGAAGGTCGCCTCCGTCGCGATCGCCGGAGACCAGCTCGTCGTGCTCCCGCCGGACGCGACGCCGGAGATGCTGCAGCGCGCCGTCTCCGAGCACGGCTACTCGCGCTACATCATCCTCGACAGCGAGGGCGGGTACGCGGGCTACGTACACCTGAAGGACGTGCTCGACCTCGACGAGCCGGGCGAGTTCGACCAGCCGATCCCGGCCAAGCGCATCCGCTCGCTCGATGGGGTCCATGACGAGGCCGATCTCGAGGACGCCCTCGCGATGATGCGCCGCACAGGCAACCACCTGGCGCGGGTGCTCGACCGGGAAGGCAGCACGCGCGGCGTGCTGTTCCTCGAGGACATCATCGAGGAGCTTGTCGGCGAGATCCGGGATGCGACCGCCCGACACTGAGGTCCGGACCCCCTGAGCCCTCTCCATCGACTTGGCGTGTCGCCGAAGAGCGACCAGGATGGCCGGGTGAGGGAATTCGAAGCTCAGGATGCCGCGGCCAGCGTGTTCGCGCCGCGCGAGGACGACCACAAGTACCGAAGGGGCGTCGCCGCGTTCGTCACGGGCTCGACGCACTACCCCGGCGCCGCCGTGCTCGGCACGAGAGCCGCCCTCGCGACCGGCATCGGCATGGTGCGGTACTCGGGCGGCGAGGCCGAGACGAAGGCCGTGCTGTGGCAGAGTCCTGAGGTCGTGGCCGACCTCGCGTCGTTCGACGCACTCATCGTGGGCTCCGGTGTGGACCCGAAGGACGTGCGACGCACCAGCGAGGCACGCGAAGCCCTCGACCGTGCGCGTGAGCTCGACGCGACGGTCATCGCCGACTCGGGGGCCCTCGGGCAGATCGCCAAGCGCGTCCTCGGCGGGCACCATGTGCGCCGGTGCATCCTCACACCGCACGCGGCTGAGCTCGCAGCGCTCATCACCAAGCTCGAGAACACCGAGGTGCATGCGAGCGACGTCATCAAGGAGCCGGAGCAGGCCGTCCGCCTCGTCACCGACCGCCTCGGATGCACGCTTGTGCTCAAAGGGCACCGCACCCACATCGCCGGTGACGGCCCCACGATCATCGTGGATGCGCCCGGCGCCTGGCTCGCGACCGCAGGCACCGGAGACGTGCTCGCGGGCGCCATGGGGGCGCTGAGCGCCGTCGCCTCCAAGCGCGAGGTCAGCGAGCAGCCAGAGCCCCAGCAGCTCGCCGCCGCCGCCGTCTGGCTGCACGCGCGCGCCGGCTGGTTCGCCTCGCAGATCAACGCGGGCAACTCGGCCGCCGCGGCCGACCTCCTGGCGCCCATCGACCAGCTCCTGCGGCACGGGCCCGGCTCTCCCATCAGGGCGAGCGACGCGACCGCAGTCCTGCCTCGGCTGGTCGGCGCACTCGTGGCGTCCAAGATCCACGCCTGAGCTGGGGTAGCTTGTCCCGCATGACTACGTCGTGGATCGCCCGTCACTGGCGAGGCCCTCTCTCGATCGTGACGCTCTGGCTGGCCTTCGCCGGCGTGCACTACGTGCTGATCCTCGTGAACCTGTACTCGCTCTCGAACCCGATGGGCGACGTCTTCCAGGTGTACCGCGGGTGGGTGGATCAGGCGCAGCAGGGGCAGGTGCCCGGCATCGACGCGACGTTCGTGTATCCGCTGCCGTCGCTGCTCCCGATGCTGCTCGCCGACGTGGTGGGCGGGCAGGCGAACTACGGTCTCGGCTGGCTGCTCGTGGTCACGGCGGGCAATGCGGTGGCGTTCGCGGCCCTGACGCTCTGGCGGCCGTCGTCGCGCGACGCTCGCCTCCGGCAGGTGGCTGCCTGGTGGTGGCTCGTCCTGATGGCGCTGCTCGGTCCCGTCGCCCTCGGGCGGGTCGACGCCATCAGCGTCCCCATCGCGCTCCTCGCGCTCCTGTCGCTCCGACGAAGGCCGGAGATCGCGGGTGCGCTCCTCACCTTCGGGGCCTGGCTCAAGATCTGGCCGGCCGCCGTGTTCGCGGCCGCCTTCATCGTGCTGCGGCACCGCCTCTGGCTCGTGGCGGGCGCTCTCGTCGTCTGCGCCGCCGTGCTCATTCCGGCGTTCGCGCTCGGTGGGGGATCGAACGTGCTCTCCTTCGTGACCGAGCAGACCGGCCGCGGGCTCCAGGTCGAGGCGGTCGCGGCGACCGTGCCCATGTGGCTGGCCTCGATGCAGGTGCCCGGCTACAGCGCTTCCTACTCCATGGAGATCCTGACCTTCCAGGTCTACGGGCCCGGCACCGAGTTCGTCAGCGCACTGCTCACTCCGGTGCTGGGCGTGGCCGTGCTCGGCGTGGTCCTGCTCGCGCTCGTCTCCAAGCGCCGGGGGATGCCGTTCACCCGGTTGTTCCCGGCGCTCTCGCTCGCGCTTGTGCTCTCGTTCATCGTCTTCAACAAGGTCGGCTCACCGCAGTTCATCACCTGGCTGGCGCCGGTCATCGTGTTCGGCCTCATCGTGGATGTCAGGCGGTTCGCGCTGCCTGCGGGGATCGCGCTGTGCATCGCCTGGCTGACGCAGGTCATCTACCCCGGCAACTACAACTTCGTGACCGACGCCCACGCCGCTGGCGTGGCCCTTCTCGCCGGGCGAAACGGCCTCCTGGTGGTGCTGCTCATCTGGTCGCTGTGGGCCATGTGGCCGCGCAGCAGGCGTGCCGCGCCCACGTCGGCGAGGTCAGCCGTTGGCGAGCATCGAGCGGATCGCGTCGCCGACGTGATGGATCTCCAGCAGGAACCCGTCGTGGCCGAAGTTCGATCGAATCGTGACGGCCCGGTCACCTGAGTAGCTGTTCGGCACGCCGGCCGCGATGCGGTGCTGCGTCTCCGGCGGGAACAGGACATCAGTGGAGATGCCGATGACCATGGTTGATGCCGTGACGCGCCCGAGGGCCGCATCCACCCCGCCACGGTCACGGCCGACGTTGTGCGAGCTCATGGCCGTGAGCAGCGTGATGTAGCTGTTGGCGTCGAATCGACGCGTGAACCGATTGCCGTGGAAGTCGAGGTAGGACTCGACGGCATAGCGGCCCTCGTCCTGCTCAGGGCTGAGGTTCGACTGCCAGCTGCGGCCGAAACGGTCGTCGAGCTCAGTGCCCGAGCGGTAGTTGAGCATGGCGAGCCGCCGCGCCAGGGCGAGTCCCCGGTGCGGCCCGAAGCCGGCGGGCTCGTCCGCGTAGTCGCCGTCGTTGAAGTTCGGGTCGAGCCTGATGGCATCGATCTGCAGCGTGTTCTGCGCGATGGTCTGCGCGTCCGACGCGGCTGGCGCGCTCATCACGATGAGCCGCTGCGTGCGGTCGGGGTGCATGATGCCCCATTCGAGCGCGTGCATGCCGCCCATGGAGCCGCCGATGACGGCCGCGAACGTCGAGATGCCGAGCTGGTCGGCGAGCAGGGCCTGAGCGCGCACCTGGTCGCGGATGGTCAGGACGGGGAACGAAGCACCGTACGCATTGCCGCGTGCGTCGAGGCTGGCTGGACCCGTCGAGCCCTGGCAGCCCCCGAGCATGTTGGGAGCGATGACGAAGTAGCGGTCCGTGTCGAGGGGCGCCCCCGGGCCGATGATGCCGGGCCACCAGCCGGCGGTGGGGTGCCCTGGGCCGAGCTGCCCTTCGACGTGGGAGTCGCCGGTGAGCGCGTGGAGGACGAGGATCGCGTTCGACCTGTCGGCGTTCAGCGTGCCCCAGGTCTCGTAGGCGAGTCTGATGAGCGGCAGCTCGCCTCCGTGCTCGGGGCTGAAGGCCCCGAGCCACGCGAATTGGCGGTCGCCGACATCGTCGCCGTCGCGCCACGCGCCGGAGGCGGGCGGCCTCAACGAGGCCGCCCGCAGTTCGTCGTTCGGGATTCTGCCGCTCGGCGGCGAGATTCCGTGATCTGTCCAGTCCATCAGCGCCAGGCTACGGGCAATTCCGCGCCTACGCGCGGAGGGAGTCGAGTGCCTGCGCGAGGTCCGCGATGAGGTCGTCGACGTTCTCGAGACCGACCGACAGGCGCACGAGTCCAGGGTTGATGCCCGAGGCGAGCAGCTGCTCTGGCGTCAGCTGCGAGTGCGTCGTCGACGGCGGGTGCACGATGAGGCTGCGCACGTCGCCGATGTTCGCCAGGTGGCTGAAGAGCTGGACGCGCTCGACGAGCTTGCGGCCGGCTTCGACGCCTCCGCGGAGCTCGAACGAGAGGATCGCGCCTGCGCCGTTGGGTGCGTAGCGCTTCGCGAGCGCGTTCCACGGGCTGGACTCGAGTCCCGCGTAGTTCACGTTCTGCACTTCCGCGTTGCCCTGCAGCCAGCTCGCGATGGCGGTCGCGTTGGACACGTGGCGCTCCATGCGGAGGCTGAGCGTCTCCACACCCTGGAGGATCTGCCAGGAGGACGCGGGGGCGATGGATGCGCCGATGTCGCGCAGGAGCTGAACGCGGGCCTTCGTGTGGAAGGCGTTCGCGTTGCCCAGGGCGCCCGTGTAGCTCAGTCCGTCGTAGCTCGGGTCTGGCTCGGAGAGGCCGGGGAAGCGGGCCTTGTGCTCATCCCACGGGAAGCTGCCACCGTCGACGATGATGCCGCCGATGACGGCGCCGTGTCCGCCGAGGAACTTCGTGGCGGAGTGGACGACGATGTCGGCCCCGTGCTCGAAGGGGCGGATGAGGTAGGGCGTCGCGATGGTGTTGTCGACGATGAGGGGCACGCCGACCTCGTGTGCGACGTTCGCGACGGTCTCGATGTCGAGGATGTTCACGGCGGGGTTGCCGATCGTCTCGCCGAAGAAGAGCTTCGTGTTCTCCTTGGCGGCGGCCCGCCAGGCGTCCGGGTTGTTCTGGTCCTCGACGAACGTGACGTCGATGCCGAGCTTGGCGAACGTGTACTTGAAGAGGTTGAACGTGCCCCCGTAGATGGAGGTGGAGGACACGATGTGGTCGCCGGCTCCTGCGATGTTCAGGATCGCGAAGGTCTCGGCGGCCTGGCCAGAGGCGAGGGCGAGGGCGCCGCTGCCGCCCTCGAGGTCGGCGATCCGGGCCTCGAGCACGGCCGTTGTCGGGTTGGTGATGCGCGTGTAGATGTTGCCCGCGCGGGAGAGGGAGAACAGGTCGGCCGCGTGCTGTGCGTCGTCGAACACGTACGAGGTCGTCTGATAGATGGGGGTGACCACCGCGTTGGTCGTCGGGTCTGGGGCGGAACCGGCATGAATCTGCCTGGTCTCGAAGCTCTGGGTCATAGGTAGCCTCCGGGTCGGCTGCGACCCGACTGGACTGTCGGGTGGCACCGAGTGTGGCAGTGGGAGCACTGGGGGGCAACGGAACGGGACACAAATCGTCACGCGTTGAGCGTTCGCGACATGCGCGCATGCCACGATGGAGGCATGCCTGAACAACAGAGAACGCGTGTGGTCGTGGTCACGGGAGCGAGCAGCGGGATCGGCCGTTCGACGGTCAGATCCCTGCGCGCCGCAGGACGGACGGTGCTCGCGACGGCTCGTCGTGCGGATTGGCTCGACGAGCTCGCCGCCGAGACCGGGGCAGAGGTGCTCGCGGGCGACATCACGAGCGATGCGTTCGTCGCCGAGCTGCGGGACCGCGCGGCCCAGCTCGGCGTGGTTGAGGCGCTGGTGAACGTCGCGGGCGGGGCGTTCGGCACCGAGAGCGTCGAAGAGAGCCGCATCGATGACTGGCAGCGGATGTTCGACCTGAACGTTCTCGGCACCAAGCGCGTCATCACGGCGTTGCTGCCGCTCCTGCGCGCCTCCGCCGCGAGCAGCCAGGACGAGTTCCCGCACGCCGACATCGTCACCGTCACGTCGACGGCAGGGCGAGTCATCTACCAGGGTGGCGGAGGGTACGTCGCGGTCAAGGCGGCGGAGGCGGCGATGATCGGCGTGCTCCGACTCGAGCTCGGCGGCGAGCCCATCCGCGTCATCGACATCGCGCCCGGCATGGTGCACACCGATGAGTTCACGCTCAAGCGGATGCGCGGTGACGAGGAGTCGGCCGCGAAGCTCTACGAGGGTGTCGACCATCCGCTCACAGCCGACGACATCGCTGCGACCATCCAGCTTGCACTGCAGCTGCCCGGGCACGTCAACGTCGACGAGCTCATCGTGCGGCCGGTGGCCCAGCGAGAGCAGTTCCAGTTGCATCGTGGGCGTCTCGAGATGAAGGACACGGCGAAGGAGTCGAGCGAATGAGCATCTTCCTGGTCGGCGGCGGCGACGGACCGGGGGTGGAGCTCGCGCTCTCCCAGCTCGCGAGCGACGCACGGCTGCGGGCTGGCGGCGAGACTCCCGTCATCGCGATCATCGCGGTCGGGGAGGCACCCCGCCCCATCGCGGACTGGTTCGCCGATCGTCTGCGCTCGCTCGACCCCGGCGTCCTCGCCACGCCGGTGCTCGCGCGCAGCACCGAGGCCGGCGAACCGCTCGACGAGATCGACCTCGCGAGCTTCTCGACGGCGCACGCCATCCTCGTCGCCGGTGGGCACACGCCCGCCTATCTGGCCGCGTTGGCTCCGCTCGCGACGGACGTGCGTCGCCTCGTCAGCGAGGGCGTGTCGTACCTCGGCTACTCCGCCGGGGCGGCGATCGCGGCCGATGAGGCCATCATCGGGGGTTGGCGCATTGGTGGCGTGCCCGTGGCTCCCGAGGAGTCCGGTGAGGGGCTCGACGAGGTGACGCTCGAGGCGGGACTCGGGTTGGTCGACCTGACCATCGAGGCGCACGCAGCGCAGTGGGGTCTCGTCGCGCTGTGCGCAGCGAGCATCGAGGCGGGGCTGGCTGAGCGCATCCTCGCCATCGACGAGGACACGGTTCTGAAGGTGGGGGAGGGCGCACTCGAGATCCTCGGCTCGGGCAGCGTCTGGCAGCTCACTGCAGCAGAGGGCGGCGTCACGGTCTCGTCCAGTCGCGCGTCCGGATGACCGATCCCGCGGGCCTCGCTGACCTGGGGCGACTCGAGCAGGGCTGGGCCAGCGCGCTCGAACCGGAGGCGGGCGCACTTGCCCGGATCGAGCGATGCCTCGAGGCGGAAGTCGAGGCCGGCCGCGGATTCCTTCCCGCCGCAGAGCACGTGCTGCGAGCCTTTACCCAGCCCTTGGATCAGGTGCGGGTGCTGATCGTCGGTCAGGATCCGTACCCGACGCCCGGACACCCCATCGGCCTCTCGTTCGCCACCGACTCGCACGTGCGGCCGCTCCCGCGCAGCCTCGCCAACATCTACCGGGAGCTGCACGACGACCTCGGCATCGAGCCGGCCGCGAGCGGCGACCTCTCCCGCTGGAGCGAGCAGGGTGTCCTCCTGCTGAACCGGGTGCTCACGGTCTCCCCAGGGGCAGCGGGGTCGCATCGCAGCCTCGGCTGGCAGACGGTCACCGACGCCGCGATCACGGCGCTCGTCGCCAGGCAGTCGCCGCTCGTCGCGATCCTGTGGGGCAAGGACGCACAGGCCCTCGGCCCGATGCTGGGTGATACTCCACGCATCGAGAGCCCGCACCCTAGCCCGCTGTCCGCATCCAGGGGATTCTTCGGCTCGCGGCCCTTCTCCAGGGCCAACGAGCTCCTCCGTGACCAGGGAGCGGCTCCCGTCGACTGGCGTGTCGAGACGACGGACAGCGTCGTCTCTCAGCCCTCTCTCTTCTGACTCTTCCCGCCAGGGCGCGACGTGCCCGTTCCTCGAAAGGCACACCATGAGCGAACCGCTGCACGAACTCGGTGCCATGCGGCAACGCGAGCTGATCGCCGCTGGCGACCTCTCGCCCGTCGACCTCGTGAGCGCCTACCTCGCGAGAATCGACGCCGATGCTGGCAGGTCGGGCGCGTTCATCACCGTGACGCGCGAACGCGCACTCGACCGGGCGCGTCAGCTCGAGCAGGATCCCGGGGCTCGCTCGCAGCGCGCCGACAGGCGCTCAGCCCCGCTCTGGGGCATGCCGTTCGCGGACAAGGACCTCGAACCACGTGCTGGCGTGCCGACGACGTTCGGCTCTCGAGCCTTCGCCGGCCACGTGCCTGAGGCGAGCTCGGCACTGGTCGAGACGATGGATGCGGCGGGCGGCATCAGTCTGGGCAAGACGAACACTCCAGAGTTCGGGCTTCCCGCGTACACCGAGAATGCGGTCGCCGCCCCGGCCGTCACCCCATGGGGGTCCGGGCTCGGTGCCGGTGGCTCCTCGGGTGGAGCCGCCGCGGCGGTCGCGGCGGGGCTGCTGCCCTTCGCGCCGGGCTCCGACGGCGGCGGCTCCATCCGCATCCCCGCCGCGGCCTGCGGTCTCGTCGGCCTCAAGCCGAGTCGGGGTCGTGTGCCAGACGGGTCCGGCGTCGGATCGCTGGCCGGACTGCCCGTCGCCGGGCCGCTCGCGAGGACAACAGCGGATGCAGCGCTGCTGCTCGACGGCATGATCGCCCGCCGCGCCGACGGAGGCCAGGCTGACCGGAGCGCGCTGACGGCCCCGGCGGGAGAGCGGTCCTACGTCGACGCGCTGGAGGCGCCCGTCCGGAGACTCCGCATCGGCTTCACCACGTGGTCGCCGTGGTCGACCACCTACGCCATCGACCTCGACGATGGCGTCGCCGAGGTCTTCGAGGCGACCAAGGAGCACCTCGTCCGGCTCGGGCACCAGCTCGTGCCGGCGACCCCGGTGGATGCGCCCGAGTACTTCGAGGCGTTCCGCACGGTCTGGCAAGCGGGAGCATCCACCATCCCGCTCGAGGGGGAAGCGCTTGCTGCGCTTGAGCCGTTGACACGCTGGCTGGTCGGCGTCGGGAGGACGAAGTCGGCGGCGGACCTGGCCGCCTCGCTCGCGTCCCTCGGTGCGTTCGAGCGCAGCATGATCGCCCAGTACTCGGAGTTCGACGTCGTGCTGACCCCGACCCTGGCGATGACCCCGAGGCCGCTGGGATGGTTCGATGCGGAGGACGGCGAGCGGAACTTCGAGCAGCAGTGCCAGTTCACCCCGTACACCTCGTACGTGAACGTGACCGGGCTGCCGGCGATCTCGATGCCGACGGGGTCAGCGCGCGGTCTACCGGTCGGCGTGCAGGCCATCGGGCGCCCCGGGGACGACGTGACGCTGCTTCGACTCTCGAACGAGCTCGAGCGGGAGCTGGACTGGCCGAGGCGGCACCCGCCTACGTGGTGAGAGGCGACGTGCTCGCGTCCGGTCAGCCGCGCGGGGCTGGACGCCGGCGTGGCGGCAGGTAGTTGCCGTCTTCCAGGCCGGCTTCGATCTCGAAGCGGTTCTTGAGCGGGTCGAAACCCGCGAGCCAGTAGAGGGGCGGGAACAGGAAGCCGTAGCGCTTCCACTGCTCGACGTGCACGCGTTCGTGACGGAACACCCGCTCGCCGACGACGTCGCGCGTCAGATAGACACGGCCGACACAGGTCCCTCCTCGGCGGAAGGCCCACTTCGGGAGGCCGCGGCAGACGATGAGCCCGTCGTGCACCTCCACTCGGCCCGTCGAGAGCGGGACTCCGACGACGAGACCGACGGCGGTCGCCGCGTGGTAGCCGAGTCGCGAGATCGGCGAGTCGAGGAACAGGCTCTTGAGGGGGTTCATGGTGACGACCTTCGTACGCTGATTGTGGTGCCGCGGAAAGGCTGGGGGAGAAGGACGCCGCTGAGACCCGACCGTGTGCGACGGGTCTCAGCGGCGAACACTGCCGGCTTCGAGGTCTAGAAGCTCTGCTCCGGGGCGTCGATGGCGGCGGGGGAGCGCTGCCCCTGCTTGAGCGCGGCGAGGCGAGCCTCGACCTCGGTCAGCTTGCCGAGGTCCTCGAGCTGGTTGAACTGCGAGTCGAGGCTGGAGGTCTGCAGCTCCTGCTGGCCGCGGACGAGCGCCTCCTGGCGGCGCACCTTCTCCTCGAAGCGGCCGAGGTCGCTGGTCGGGTCCATGACGTTGATGCTGCCGAGGGCTTCGTTGACCTTCTGCTGCGCCTCGGCCGTCTTGGCGCGAGCGGCGAGCTGGTCGCGCTTGGCGCCGAGCTGACGCAGCTTCTCGCGCATCCCCTCGAGGCCGCCCTTCAGCTGGTCGACGACCTGCGTCTGGGCGCGGATCTGCGGTTCGGCAGTGCGCGCCTCGGTCTCGGACTCGATCTGGCGCGAGAGCGCGACCTTGGCGAGGTTGTCGAACTTCTGCGCGTCGACCTCATCGTTCGCGGCTCGGAGCTCGTCGGCCTTTCGGCTCGCGGCGAGCGCCTTGTTGCCCCACTCCGACGCAGCCTGCACGTCCTCGCGGTAGTCATCCTCCAGCATGCGCAGCTGGCCGATGGTCTGCGCGATGGCCGACTCGGCTTCCTTGATGTTCGCGGTGAAGTCGCGGATGAGCTGGTCGATCATGAGCTGCGGGTCTTCCGCGTTGTCGATGAGCGAGTTGATGTTCGCGCGGACGAGCTGGCTGATTCGTCCGAAGATGGACTGCTTGTTGGACATCGAGTGCTTCCTTCTTGCTGGTCGGTTCCTGGTGGATGGCAGTGCTGTGAAGTGGTGTGTTGCGGGCTGTGTGCTCCCGGGAGCGGCGTCAGCGCCGTCGGCCGCCGCCCGAGGAGCGGAAGCCGCCGCCTGAGGAGCGGAAGCCCCCGGACGACCTGAACCCGGAGGAGCCGCCTGAGCGGCGGCTCGAGCCGCCTCCCCAGGAGCTTCCGCCTCCCCAGGAGCTGCGACTCGAGGAGCCGCTGTTGCTGATGAGGCCGCCGAGGATTCCGCCCAGGAGCCCCGAGTTGAAGTTGCTGTTCGAGTTGACGCCAGACGACATGCCCCAGCTCTGCTCGTAGCCGCTGCGCTGCATCTGCACCTGGCTCCTGGCCTGCTCGGTCGCCCGTTCGGCGAGGCTGATCGCGCTCTTGGCTCGTTGCATCGCCTCTTCGGGCTGCGTCGCGGCGAGCTGCTCCGCCGTTCGGAGCTCGGTCTCGGCCTGCTGGATGCGCGCGCGGGGTTCGCTCTCGACGGCCCCTCGTCGTCCGTCGATGAACTGGAGCCCGCCCGTGACCGCGGAGCGGGCTTGTGCCAGCGCGACGTCGAGCTGGCGACGCAGACCGGCGAGGCGCTCATGCTCCTGCAGCAGCGATGCGATGGCGGTGTCGAGCGCCTCGTCGGCCTCGCGGAGAGCGCCGAGGGTCCGGAGGGGATCGGCCGCTGCCGTCCCGCCGGAGCGGGCCCGGCCGATGGCCTCATGGGCCGCAGTCTGAGCTGCCGCCGCCGCAGCGGCGACGTCGGGCTGCAGCGACGCCTGCTGGACGAGCTGGGAGCTGCGCGCGAGCCCGGACTCCAGCTCCCCGATCTCCTGGCGGATGAGCTGCTCCGCGTTCTCCAGGTCGCTCGCTGCGGCGCCGATCGAGCCGAGCACCGAGCTCACCCGTGCGAGCGCGAGCTGCGCGTCACTGATGTCGACGGCCGCGGGCCCGGTCCGGCCCTCACGAAGACCGCCGTCCGCGTTCTCCGTCTCCGTGCGCGCCAACGCGAGCAGCTCCCTCGCGTGCTGCGTGGAATCGTCGACGGTCGAGAGCGCCTGTGCGCTATACCGGGCACGCAAGGCTGTCAGCTGCGACTCGGCACCCTGCATCTGGCCTTCCAGCCGGTCGAGCTCGCCGCGCACCTGCCTGAGCAGTTCCGGCGCGTTGCGTTCCATGTCCCGCAGCTTCTCGAAGCGCGCGGCCTGCTCGGCGACGCGCTGCTCGGCCTGGTTCGCGAAACCCAGGATGGCCTCGTTCATCTGGATCTTGGCGGGCTCCGGCTCCGGGGTCGCGTCGAGGTACTGCCCCTGAACGTCGAACGCTCGTCGCAGCTGCTCGCGCGCATCCGCCACGGCCGCCCGGTACTCGGCGACCGGCTCCTGACCGAACTGCGCCTCGGCGAAGCTCACTTCCTGGTCGGCGGCGGTCACGAGGTTGTCGACCCTGACGAGCTCGCCTGCTGCGCGCTGCGCCAGCTGCTCGAGCTGCGCCGTGCGCTGAGCCTGGGTTGCCCGCTGTCCCTGCTTCTTCTTGCGCCGGGCCATCAGGACGACGACCAGGATGATGAGGGCCACGACGACGATGAATCCGCCCACGAAGAGGAAGATCGGCCCCGCATCGATGCTCGGGGCGGTTCCGGCCGACCCGCCTCCTGCCCCTGTCAGCTCCTGGCGGAGGGAGTCGGCGGCAGAGACGGCGGCTTGGCCGTAGTCGCCAGCATCGAGGTTGGGTGCGATGGACTGCGTCTCGATGTCGCGGAGCGCCCCGTCTCCGAGAGGGAAAGTGCTGTCGGTGTTGAGCCCGAAGTCGAGCTGATCGACGCCGACATAGAGGATGACCGCCTCAGAGCCGAGGTCGTTGACGGACGCGAACTCGCTCGCCCAGTCGAACCCCTCACTCGGGTTCGAGAATCGATCGACGATCGCGAAGTACATGGTGAAGTCGGTGTCCGCCTCGAGCGCCGAGATCGCCTGCTCGATGTCGGCGGTCTCACCCGTGACGAGCCCGTCGGGGTCGAAGATGTGCCCGTCGGGGGCCCCTGGGCTCGTCGCTGGCGCGATGGCAGCGGAAGTGATCGGAGAGACCTCGGCGGATGCTGGTGCACTCGTCCCGAGGAGTGCAACGGCAGCGATGCCGAGCAAAGAGAGCGCACGACGCACGGAGACCCCTTTCTGGCCGGTCAGCGGCCTCGCTCGTAACGCTAGCGGGACCAAGCCGTGAAGAACGTGATTGTTGTGCGCGTCGTCGCCGTGCTGGTGAACACGTGGGGAACGCCGGGCATCGTAGTGGTGGCCAACGTGAGCACTTGGTGACGATCGGGCGTCGATGTGTGATTCCGCATGGAGTTCCGTAGAATTGTCGTGCACCGGACAAGCGCACCTTGTCCGGTTTCACATGAGACACAGGAGGTCCAACGTGCGAAGTGAAGACGTACGCACCAAGCGGTTCAACGCGCTGAAGTTCGACGGCTGCTACGACGTGCAGGAGGTCGACCAGTTTCTCGACCAGGCAGCGGCGACGCTGGAGGCGTTCGAGAGCGGCCACCCGGAGGAAGCCCAGATCGCGGGAGCCCATGAAGTCGAGGCCGTGAAGTTCACCTCGCGGGTCTATGAGCGCGGATACTCGGCGCAAGAGGTCGACGTGTTCCTGGAGGAGCTCGCCGATGCGATCGCGCGCTACAAGCGCTCGGAGGACGCAACCGACGCCAAGGGGTCGTGAACCCGGTTCCATCACCCGTTCCCGGCGAGGGTTGTTAGGCTGTCCTAACTCATGCCCCCATCGTCAGGAGCCCCCACGTGACCGAAGCCGTCGTCCAGAAGCCACGCAAGCGCGGACCCACCGTCCGTCTGACGGTGGTGCGGACCGAGCGCCTCAGCCGTTCGCTCGTCCGCGTCCATTTCTCCGGCGCGGACCTCGACGACTTCGATCTCGAGCACGCCGACACCTACCTGAAGCTGCACTTCGGGGCAGGCATCGGCGAGCTCGAGCTGCCCTTCGACCTGCAGGAGCTCCGGGCCACGCTCCCGATCGACCAGGTGCCGGTCCGTCGCACCTACACGGTCCGCGGCATCGACCGTGCGAGCGGAACCGTCTCGGTCGACTTCGTCGTGCACGGCGACGCTGGGGTGGCCGGACCCTGGGCCCGAGACGCCAATCCGGGCGACGTCATCGTCGCAAGTACCCCGCACGGGGCCTACTCCCCGCTGCCCGAGAGCGACTGGCACCTCATCTGCGGTGACGAATCCGCCCTCCCGGCCATCGCCCGCACGCTCGAGGCGATGCCGGACGACGCCAAGGGCGCAGTGCTCGTCGAGGTTGGCGGGGACGAGGACCACATCCAGCTCGAAGCGCCGACGGGAGTCACCGTCACCTGGATCCACCGGGGCGAGCACGGCGGTTTCGACCGTCAGCTGCTCGCAGCCGCGGTCGAAGAACTCGAACTCCCGGACGGAAGAGTTCAGGTGTTCGCACACGGCGAGCGCGAGCAGATGAAGCGGTTGCGGAAGAACTTCTCCGCGCGCGGCATCGACCGATCGCAGCTCTCCCTGTCCGGCTACTGGGCGGCGGGCCGGACCGAGGACGCCTTCCAGAGCGAGAAGCGCGAGCCGGTTGGCCAGATCTTCTAGCCGGGACACCGTCAGTCTGGCTCGGCGGGCAGGTCCGGTGGTCGGCCGTGCTGGCGGGGTGGACGCCAGCCCCGCCTGCTACCAGGAGCCCGGCTTGTAGTCCTTCAGGAAGACGCCGAAGAGGTCCTCGCCGGTCTCGCCTCGAACGATCGGGTCGTAGACGCGCGCGGCTCCGTCGACGAGATCGAGCGGAGCGTGGAAGCCCTCCTCGGCGAGCCGGACCTTGGTGAAGTGCGGCCGCTCGTCGGTGATCCAGCCGGTGTCGACGGCGGTCATGAGGATGCGATCGCTCTCGAACATCTCCCTCGCGCTTGTGCGCGTGAGCATGTTCAGTGCGGCTTTCGCCATGTTCGTGTGGGGGTGACCTGGACCCTTGTAGCCTCGACCGAACACGCCCTCCATCGCGGAGACGTTGACGATGTAGGTGCGTCGAGCCGACGATGCTTTGAGCGCGCCACGCAGCTTGCTGACCAGCAGGAACGGGGCGGTCATGTTGGCGAGCTGCACTTCGAGCATCTCGATGGGCTCGACCTGGTCGACGTGCTGGGTCCAGGAGTTGATGTGCAGCTCGTCCGGCACGAGTCCGCCGGCGTCGATCGCGGTGCCAGCGGCGAGGCGTTCGAGCGACGAAGAGCCCGCGGCCATCGCGTCGGCGCTGAGCTCCTCCGCGGTTCGACCGGCAGCCGACGAGAGAATCGGGTGCGCCGCAACCGACTCCGCGAGGGCGAGCGGATGCGCGTCGTTGGTGTGCCCGAACGTCACGAGCTCCGGGAGCGGGCCGTCCGGCAGCGGCGCCAGCTCAGCTTCCACGAGCGGCGCGTAGGCGCCGGGGGAGCGACGCACGGTCTGCGCCGCGTTGTTGATGAGGATGTCGAGCGGCCCGGCAGCGGTGACCGAATCTGCGAGGCCCATGACCTGAGCCGGGTCGCGGAGATCGATGCCGACGATCTTCAGCCGGTCGATCCAATCGGCGGAGTCCGGCAGCGCCGAGAAGCGGCGCACGGCGTCGCGCGGGAAGCGCGTCGTGATCGTCGTGTGGGCACCATCGCGCAGGAGACGCAGCGCGATGTACATGCCGATCTTCGCGCGACCGCCCGTGAGCAGCGCGCGCTTCCCCGTGAGGTCGGCTCGTGCATCCCGCTTCGAGTGGCTGAACGCCGCGCAGTCGGGGCAGAGCTGGTGGTAGAACGCATCGACGACCGTGTAGGGCTGCTTGCAGATGTAGCAGGCGCGCGGCTTGAGGAGCTCGCCCGCGCTCGGGGTCGTCGTGGAGGTGGAGATCGGGATGCCGCGGGTCTCGTCGTCGATGCGATCGGGCGCGCCGGTCGCGGTCGCCGCGACGACCGCCTTGTCGGCGTCCGCGATGCGCTGCCGCTTCGCGGCGCGTCCCACCCGCTTCACGTCCTTGAAGAACTGGGCCGTCGCGCGTCGCACGGCGATGAAGTCCGGGTCCTCGCGGTCGTACGCGGACAGCTGCTCGAGCACCCGCAGGGTCGTCGCGAGGTCGGCTTCGCCGATGCGCTCCGGAGCGCTGCTCGCGATGGTCGCATCGTCGGGCGCCGCCGTGGGCGTCTCGTCTGGGGTCTCTGAAGGCACACGAGATTGTAGAGGCCAGCGGGCAGGCGCGCCACATGCGCCCACCCGCGGCCCCAGATGAGGGCGGGTCCTCTCAGGAGGCGACGGCCCTCGGCGCCCCCATGCCCGGGTCGATCTGATGCGGCCCGCGTGCGGAGGGCCGAACGTCGAAGTCGAAGATCGCCGTCGGCAGGTACACCGTGGAACAGGAGTTGGGGATGTCCACGACGCCAGACAGACGGCCCTCGATCGGCGCCGATCCGAGTAGCAGGTAGGCCTGCTCGGGGGCGTAGCCGAACTTCGTGAGGTAGTCGATGGCGTGCAGGCATGCTCGCTGGTAGGAGAGATGGGAGTCGAGGTAGCGCTGCTCCCCGTCGAGCGTCACGGAGGTGCCGCTGAACGCGATCCACTCGCTGTAGTTCGGCTCCACGTTCCCTGGCATGAAGATCGCGTTCTCCGAGACCCCGTACGTGTCCATGCCGCCCTTGATGACGTCGACCCGCACGTCCATGAACCCGCCCATCTCGATGGCGCCGCAGAAGGTGATCTCGCCGTCGCCCTGGGAGAAGTGCAGGTCGCCCATCGAGAGGTTCGCTCCGTCCACGAAGACGGGGTAGAAGATGCGGGTGCCCTTCGAGAGGTTCTTGATGTCCTGGTTGCCGCCGTTCTCCCGCGGGGGCGCGGTCCTGGCGGCCTCACCCGCGACGCGGTCGAACTCCGAGTCGGGGAGCGAGCCGAGCACCGCGAACTGCGGCTCGGGAGGCAGCGCGAGCGGCGGCACACGGTTCGGGTCGGTCGCGATGAGCTTCCCTTCCCGGGCGTTCCAGGTCGCGAGCAGCTCCGCCGACGGAGCCGTGCCCATCAGCCCTGGGTGGATGAGCCCGGTGAAGGACACCCCAGGCACGTGGCGAGAAGTTGCGGTCTGTCCGCTGAAATCCCAGATCGCCTTGTACGCGTCCGGGAACTGATCGGTGAGGAAGCCGCCGCCGTTCTGCTTCGCGAAGATGCCGGTGTAGCCCCAACCCTGGCCAGCGAGTGGGCCCTTCTCCTGCGGGATGGGACCGACGTCGAGGATGTCGACGATGAGCAGGTCGCCCGGCTTAGCGCCCTCGACGCGGAACGGACCGCTGAGCTTGTGCACCGTGAGCAGCGGTGCGTTGAGGATGTCTTCGGCCGAGTCGTCGTTGACGATCGCGCCGTCGAACCACTCGCGGCAGTCGACTCGGAACTCGTCGCCTGGTTTCACGGTGGCCACCGGTGGGATCTCCGGGTGCCACCGGTTGTGGCCGATCTTCTCCTGGTCCTCGAACTTCTTCGAGGAATCGAGGGGAAACAGCACGTCTGGCATGGGGCGGTCCTTTCGTTGGTGCGAGCCCCACGACGTCAGTGTCGTGGCAGCTTCGCGTGGAGCGGATTGCGGGTGACGCCGGTTCCGGCCCGGCGCGGAGTGCCGGGGAGCGAGCTCACGACGGCGGGCTCGTGCGCAGACCTGGCGGAGGCATCGATGAGGCCGTACGCGGAAGAGCCCGCGGCGGACAGATGCGGCGCGCCGGGACGCCGCAGCGCCTCGCCTCCGCACTCCGGGCAGGTGGATGCATCCGGTATGGAACTCATCGTGTGAACCTCGTCGAAGCGATGCGAGCTGTCGCATCGGTACGTGTAGGTGGGCATCCTTGCCTCCCCTCGTCGAGGTACTGCTGACCGTAGCCCCGCGTCGCGACGGCTGTCAACGGTGCCATGTCGACGGTCGATGGGTCCCGGCCCACGCGCAGACGGCCCGGCTCTGCGCTGCAGAACCGGGCCGTGCGTGATGCCTCGCGACATCGAGATGTGCCCCCGACAGGAGTCGAACCTGCGACCTTCGGTACCGGAAACCGGTGCTCTATCCACTGAGCTACGGAGGCGGGCGCGGAGCTGAGCATTCAGCAACGCGGGGCCAATACTAACAGGGCCAGAGGGCATCCCGACGCCACCCTGCGAGGCCGCACACACTTGTGCTGGAACGCCATGACGGCGTGACACAATCCGCTGGTGATGCGAAAGATCGAATCTGCCATTGACCTCGAACTCGACGGGGAAGCCGACCTCGTGTTCTCGATAGCCGCCCACACGCTGGCGAGCCTCGAGAGCGAGACGTTCACGATCACGGGTGACGGACAGCCGCTCGAGGTCATCGAGTCGATCGACCGCTCCGAGTGCCGGCTGCACCGCGTGACGACCTCAGCCAGGCACATCGAGATGCGCTACGGCGCGACGGTTCTCGGACGCGCGCAGGCGAACGAGCCGGAGGAACTCGATCTCATCCAGTTCCGCCGCCCCTCTCGCTACGCGGAGTCCGACCTGCTCGGGCCCACGGCCCGCTCGATGTTCCGCGGCAAGCAGAGTTTCGAGCTCGTGGATGCGGTCGTCGACTGGGTCTCGAGGAACATCAGCTACGTGCCGGGCTCCAGCGCGCCGACCGACGGCGCGCGAGACACGTTCCTGAAGCGCCAGGGAGTCTGCCGTGACTTCGCGCACCTGACCATCGCGTTCCTGCGCGCCAACGACCTGCCGGCACGGCTCGTGTCCGTCTACGCTCCCGGCCTGGTGCCAATGGACTTCCACGCCGTGGTCGAGGTGCTCGTCGACGGAGCCTGGTATGTCGTGGATGCCACCCACCTGGCGCCGCGCCGCCTCATGCAGCGCATCGCGAGCGGTCGGGATGCCGCCGACACCGCCTTCCTCAGCAACACCATTGCGAACCTCCGCCTCTCGAAACTCCACGTGAACGCGACGTCGAGCGAGGTCATCCTCGAGGACTGGACCGAGCGGGTCCAGCTGGGCTGACCCCGGCGCTCCTTCGCGCCGCCGGAGCGCCCGTCTCGGCTCTAGGATGGGTGGTCTATGACTTCTCCAGCTCTCGTCACGGCTCTCACCACCGCTGTCAACGCCGCACTCGCACCCCTCGAGGGCGCGGCAGGCATCACGGTCCCCGAAGCGGACATCGTGCTCGAGCGTCCGCGGAACCGCGACCACGGCGACTGGGCCTCGAACGTCGCGATGCGGCTCGCGAAGCGTGTCGGCACGAACCCGCGTGAGCTGGCCGCGAGCATCGTCGAGCAGCTGGTGCTCGACGCGCAGGTGGCGAGCGCCGAGGTCGCCGGCCCCGGCTTCATCAACATCACGCTCGACACGGCCACGGCTGGCTCGCTCGCGAAGGTCATCGTCGACGCCGGTGCGGCCTACGGCAATGGCGACTCGCTTGCCGACGTCAAGATCAACCTGGAGTTCGTGTCGGCCAACCCGACGGGCCCCATCCACATGGGCGGCGTCCGCTGGGCCGCGGTCGGCGACTCGCTGGCACGCGTGCTCATCGCTGCCGGCGCTGACGTGACACGCGAGTACTACTTCAACGACCACGGCGCGCAGATCGACCGCTTCGCCCGCTCGCTGCTCGCCGCCTACCTCGGCGAGGGCACGCCGGAGGACGGCTACGGCGGCGCGTACATCTCCGACATCGCGGGGCAGGTGGCTGCGGCATACGGCGACGGGCTCGCCGAGCTCGATCGGGAGGCGCAGCAGGAAGTCTTCCGCTCGAAGGGCGTCGAGCAGATGTTCGGCGAGATCAAGCAGAAGCTCCACGACTTCGGTGTCGACTTCGACGTCTTCTTCCATGAGGATTCGGTGCACGAGTCCGGCGCCGTGGGACGCGCCATCGAGCGTCTGCGCGAGCAGGGTCAGATCTTCGAGCAGGACGGCGCGCAGTGGCTGCGCACGACGGAATACGGCGACGACAAAGATCGTGTCGTCGTGCGCTCGAACGGCAGCCCGACCTACATGGCCGGCGACATCGGCTACTACCTCGACAAGCGCGAGCGGGGCTTCGACCAGTGCATCATCATGCTCGGCGCCGACCACCACGGGTACGTCGCACGCATGATGGCCATGGTCGCGGCCTTCGGCGACCAGCCCGGCGTGAACCTGCAGATCCTCATCGGCCAGATGGTGAACCTCGTGAAGGACGGCGAGCCGGTTCGCATGTCGAAGCGCGCTGGCACGATCGTCACGCTCGACGACCTCGTCGACGCAGTGGGCGTGGACGCGGGTCGGTACGCGCTTGTGCGCTCGTCCGCCAACTCGACCCTCGACATCGACCTCGATGTCCTCGCGCAGCGCACGAACGACAACCCCGTCTACTACGTGCAGTACGCGCACGCTCGCACGTGCGCCGTGGGGCGAAACGCGGCTGAGTCCGGCGTCGACCGCTCGGCCTTCGAGCCGTCCCTCCTCGACCACGAGTCCGAGTCCGCGCTGCTCGGCGCGCTCCAGGACTTCCCGCGCGTCGTGGCGGCGGCCGCCGAGCTGCGCGAGCCGCACCGCGTCGCGCGCTTCGCGGAGGAGCTCGCAGGGCTCTACCACCGGTGGTACGACAGCTGCCGCGTCATTCCGCGGGGGGACGACGAGACCACCGACCTGCACCGCACGCGCCTCTGGCTGAACGACGCCACGAGCACGGTCCTGCGCTCTGCGCTCACGATGCTCGGGGTCTCCGCGCCAGAGCGGATGTGAGCTCCGCGTGACGCCGGTCATCTCCGCCGAGCCGCCGCTCGGCCCCGGACAGGTCCCGAGGCCGCAGCGGAGGCGGAGGATGCGCCGCTGGGTGAAGGCCGCGCTCTGGGCGCTCGGCGCCCTGCTGCTCCTCGTCGGACTCGATGTCGGCGTGCGCCTCGTCGCGCAGGACCGGATCGCGCAGCACGTGCAGGACTCGCTCCCGCCCGGGGTCGAGGGTGATGTCGAAGCCCGCGTGCACGGCTTCTCGACGCTCTGGCAGCTCGCATCCGGTCGGGCGAGTCACGTCACGGTGTCGGCGGATGAGCTGACGGCGTTCGGACTGAACCTGGCGGCGAGCGTCGACGCCTACGGCGTGCACATCTTCGACGGCATGCGGACGGAGATGCTCACGGGCACCCTCGACGTTCCCGAGGCGACGCTCGAAGGGGTCGCGGCCCTGCCGGGAACGGATGCATCGCTGACGCTCGGTGAAGATGAGCTGTCGTACGCATCCACGGTCTCCTTCCTCGGCATCACCGGTGTGCTCACCGTGGATGCGCAGCTGCGGCTCGTTGACGGCGAGGTGGTTATCGACCCCACGAACGTCGAGGTCTCCGGCAGCGCGTTCGGGCAGGCGCTCACGCAGGCCCTTCCCGACATCGAGGAGTTCGCGGTGCCCATCTGCACCGCCGACTACCTGCCCGCGGGTCTGCACGTTTCGGAGTTGCGCATCGGCGAGGGGATGCTGACGGTCGGTGTCGAAGCGAGGAACATCGCGCTCACGGCCGAGATCCCGGATTCCGGGGAGTTCTCCACCTGTCGCGACTAGTTTCGAGCTGAGACGATGGGGTCCGTGCCGACGAGGCCACCCTGGGCTCGACGGCTCGCCTTCAGCGCGTCGCCGACTCAGCCGCTGAGGAACTGGAGAACTGAGATGAGCATCCCGCCGAACGGACAGGGCTTCGGGCATCAGCCAGGTCAGGGTCAGCAGCAGCCGGGGTACGGTCAGCAACCCCAGCAGCCCGGCTTCGGTCAACCGCAGCCGGGCCAGGGCCAGCAGCAGGGATACGGGCAGCAGCCTCAGCAGCCTGGCTTCGGTCAGCGCCCAGGGTACGGCCAGCAGCAGCCGCAGCCGCAGCCTGGCTACGGTCAGCAACCCCATGGTCCCGCCTACGGCCAGCCTCAGCAGCGTCCGTTCGGCCAGCCGCAGGGGAGCGGCTACGGCCAGCAGGTCGCGGGCGGTCCGCCCCCGAACGGTCAGCAGCCGGGCCCGTGGCAAGGCGGTCAGCCCCCGCAGGGCAAGAGGCCGCGGCCCTGGTACGCGCAGTGGTGGCTGTGGACCGCCGTCGGGGTCGTGGTGGTCGCGGGTGGCCTGGTCATCGGCGAGTTCGCGGCTCGGGCAAACGTGACCAGCGCGCTCGAGGAGCAGGCGAGCAAGATCGTCATCGACAACTACGGGGAGGCTTCGGCTCCGACGGAGTACACCGTCGCCGTGGACGGCTTCAGCGTGCTCGCGCAGGTGCTCACCGGCAAGATCGAGCACGCGACCCTGACCTCGGTGGGCGATGAAGGGATCACGGTCGGCATCGACCTCAGGGGCATCGACGCATCGCTGGAGGGTCAGGTGGACGCCACGACCGTCGATCTCTCGGTGGCGACCGACGTTCTCGATGGCGTTCCGACCGCTCTCCAGGGCGAGGAGAGCGAGATCGACACCGAGTCCTACGAGACGACGATCAGCTACGGCGACGATGTCATCAACATCGAGGCCGTGAGCGGAACTGGTGAGTTCCAGGTCAAGGTCGAGTCTGAGCTCGGGTACGAGACCGCCGACGGGAAGCTCTTCGTGACGAACGACAGCAGCATGACGCTGTTCGGGACGAGCATTCCCTTCGGGTCCGACGAGAAGGTCGAGGTGCCGACGTGCGCGGACTCGGGGCTCGAGGCGACGGTCACCGACGCGGGTGTCTCCAGCGAGGCGATCACGTTCTCCTGGCAGGTCGATGGTGCGAGGCTCGACGAGCTCCCCGCGGTGGCCGACTGCCTGTAGCCCCTGCGTGTCGGCGCCGGCGGCCTGTTCCGCCGAGAGGCCAGCCGATAGCATGCTCTGGTGCCTGAAGCTCTCCGCGAACCACAAGCTGTCCACCTGACCGGAGCGAACCCGCTCGCCCCTGCTGCCCTCGAGGTGCCGAGTGACCTGAACGAGCTCGACGCCCACGTCTGGTCGAGGAATGCGAACCGCGCCGAAGACGGCGCGGTCTCCATTGCGGGTGCGGATGTCCGCGCGCTCGCAGAGCAGTTCGGCACCCCGCTCTACATCGTCGACGAGTCGGATGCGCGAGCGAGGGCAAGCGAGACCGTCGCGGCCTTCACCGACGCCTTCGCGCCACTCGGGGTCTCGGCCAAGGTCTACTACGCGGGCAAGGCGTTTCTGAGCGCCGAGGTCGTGAGGTGGATGCTCGAGGCTGGATGCGCGATCGACGTGTGCAGCGAGGGGGAGCTGGCGCTGGCGCTGGCGGCCGGCGCGCCGCCCGCGCTGATCGGCTTCCACGGGAACAACAAGTCGAACCGAGAGATCGGCCTCGCCGTCGCCGCCGGGATCGGCGGGATCGTGCTGGACAGCACCCAGGAGCTCGATCGCGTCGCCGCGGCCGCTGCCGCCGCGGGGGTCAGGCAGCCCGTGCGCGTCCGCGTCAACTCCGGGGTGCACGCCTCCACGCACGAGTTCCTCGCCACGAGTCGCGAAGACCAGAAGTTCGGCATCCCGCTCGATGAGGTGGAGGCGTTCGTCGCGCGTATCCGGGAGCACCACTCGCTCGAGTTCCTCGGGTTGCACTCGCACATCGGTTCGCAGATCTTCGACGCGGACGGGTTCGGCGAGGCGGCGGACCGCCTCGTCGCCGTGCACGCGCGCCTGCTCGCCGGAGGGCCGGTGCCCGAGCTGAACCTCGGCGGCGGGTACGGCATCGCCTACCTGCCGCGCGAGACGCCGACCGACATCCGCACGATGGCCGCCCACATCGCCTCCCACGTGGCGGACGCCTGCTCGCGGCTGGGCATCGCCGTCCCGAACATGGCGTTCGAGCCGGGCCGCACCATCATCGGGCCGGCCGGCACGGCGCTCTACGAGGTGGGCACGACGAAGAACGTCCGCGTCCCACTCGACGCCGGGGGCAGCGCCGACCGCCTCTACGTCTCCGTGGACGGCGGCATGAGCGACAACGTCAGGGCCGCGCTCTACGAGGCCGAATACAGCGTCCGCCTCGCGTCGCGGGCGTCCGCTGCCGGGCCAGCGCTCGTTCGTGTCGTTGGAAAACACTGCGAATCCGGCGACATCGTCGTTCTGGCAGACTATCTCCCGAGCGATGTCGCCCCCGGCGACCTCGTCGCCGTGCCAGCGACCGGCGCGTACTGCTGGTCGCTCTCGAGCAACTACAACATGATCGGCCGACCGGCCGTCGTCGCGGTTCGCGACGGCGAGACGCGCACGCTGATCCGTGCCGAGACCGTGACCGATCTGCTTGCCAGAGACGCGGGACTCGCAGCTGCCGTGACCGATGAGCGCCCGTAACCGAGGAGAACCGATGAACCAGAACCGACCCATCCGTGTCGCCCTGCTTGGCGCGGGATCCGTCGGCTCGCAGGTCGCCCGCATCCTGCTCGAGAACGCCGAGGAACTCGCTGCCAGGGTGGGGGCCCCGCTGCTGCTCACCGGCATCGCGGTGCGCAACGTCGACGCGAAGCGCGACGTCGACCTGCCCAAGGAGCTGTTCACCGACGACGCCGAACGCCTCATCCTGGGCTCGGACATCGTCATCGAGCTCATGGGCGGCATCGACCCGGCGAAGCACCTCATCTCCCTGGCGCTGTCCACGGGCGCCGACGTCGTCACCGCGAACAAGGCGCTCGTCGCGGCGCATGGGCCCGAGCTGTTCGACCAGGCGCGCCGGGTCGGCGCGCAGCTCACGTACGAGGCCGCCGTGGCGGGCGCCATCCCGATCATCCGCCCGCTGCGCGACAGCCTCGCCGGCGACAGGGTCGAGCGCATCCTGGGCATCGTGAACGGCACGACCAACTTCATCCTCGACCGGATGCACACCAGGGGCGACTCCCTGGAGGAGGCCCTGCGCATCGCGACGGAACTCGGCTACGCCGAAGCAGACCCGACGGCCGACATCGGCGGCTACGACGCGCAGCAGAAGGCGGCCATCCTGGCGTCCATCGCCTTCCACACCGAGGTGCCCGTCGAGCTCGTGCACCGTGAGGGCATCACAGAGATCACCATCGAGCAGATCGAGCGAGCGAAGGCGGCTGGCTTCGTGGTCAAGCTGCTCGCGATCTGCGAGCGCGTGACGGGCTCCGACGGCGTCGAGGGCATCTCGGCGCGCGTCTACCCGGCGCTCGTCGACGAACAGCACCCGCTCGCCTCGGTGCACGGCGGGAACAACGCCGTCTTCGTGCAGGCGCAGGCCGCCGGCGACCTCATGTTCTACGGTGCTGGCGCCGGGGGAGTGGAGACCGCCTCGGCGGTCCTCGGTGACCTCGTCTCCTCCGCCAGGCGCCGCGTCAACGGCGGACCCGGCCTGGGTGAGTCGACGCACGCGGACCTGCCGGTACTCGAGGTCGGCGAGATCACGACCCGCTACCAGATCATCCTCGAAGTGCACGACCGTCCCGGTGTGCTCGCGGAGATCGCGAAGGTCTTCAGCGACTTCGGCGTCTCGGTCTCGACGCTCGAGCAGCGCAGCGCCGGTGGTCAGGATGGCTCGCCCGCGGGCCACTCCGCAGACTCAGCCGAGGGCGGGGCGACCCTCGTCATCGGCACGCACGCCGCAACCGAACGAGCCCTCTCGGCCCTCGCCGAGGCCCTGGCCGCTCACGAGGCATCGCGTCGCGTCACGGGGGTTCTCCGTGTCGAGGGCGCGCTCTAGCGCACGGCCCACCGGCGCCACCGACCACGACGCACCGCCCGTGGTGTCCGTCGAATTCACTCACATCGCAACAGTCCTCTGCCTAGGAGTCGCAGCATGAAGCAGGTCGAACAGGCGCGTCGCGTCGAAGTCAAGGTCCCCGCGACGAGCGCCAACCTCGGACCGGGCTTCGACACGCTCGGTCTCGCGCTTGCCGTCTACGACACGCTCGTCGTCGAGAGCGCGCCGGCTGGCGTCCTCGAGATCGACGTGGAAGGCGTCGGTTCCGAGAGCGTGCCACGCGACGCCTCGCACCTCGTCGTCCAGTCGATCGAGCACACGCTCACCGGCCTCGGCTACGAGCTGCCCGGGCTGCGCATCCACGCCGTCAACACGATCCCGCACGGGCGCGGCATGGGGTCCTCTGGCGCCGCGATCGTCTCCGGCGTCATGGCAGCAGCCGCGCTCGTCTCCAACGAGGTGGAGCTCGACGCGGACACGCTCCTGCGATTCGCGACCGAGCTCGAAGGTCACCCGGACAACGTCGCGCCGTGCCTCTTCGGTGGTCTGACGATCGCCTGGGTCGGAGAGAACGGGCCCCGCTCGAAGCAGCTGCTCGTGCATCGCGGCGTCTCGCCGATCGTCCTGATCCCGACCGAGACGATGTCCACCAAGCTCGCCCGCAGCCTCCAGCCCGAGAGCGTCCCGCACGCCGACGCGATCTTCAACCTCTCCCGCTCCGCCCTGCTCGTCGCCGCACTCGTCCAGAGCCCGGAGCTGCTCTTCGAAGCGACGGAAGACCGCCTCCACCAGAGCTACCGCGCATCCGCCATGCCCTTCACGAGCGGCCTCGTCGCCGAGCTGCGGGCCGCAGGATTGCCCGCAGTCGTCTCCGGCGCGGGCCCGAGCGTGCTCGTGCTGTGCGAGAGCCCCGAGCAGCGCCTCCGCGCCGCGGCGGTCGCGGAGGCCAACACGCAGACCGAGTGGAACGCCATCATGCCTGCCGTTGATTTCCTCGGTGCTACAGTGGAGGTGCTGTCGGGCGACGCGGCCACACTCTCGGTGTAGGCACAGCGCGACAGCTTCAACTCTCCGAGCAGCGGAGTACGCACCCCCCTCGATTTCTGTCGATGTGGTTCAGAGTGCGTGAGAAGTCCCGCTCGCTCGATCTGAACACCGCAGAACGCGGTAGAGGTAAGGACTCACAGCAGATGACTGACACGACACCCACTGCGGAGCAGGAAGCTCCGCTCACTTCCATGAAGGTCGCGGACCTCCAGGCGCTTGCCGCCGGTCTGCAGATCCGTGGCGCTCGGAGCTTGCGCAAGGGCGCGCTCATCGACGCCATCGAGGCGGCACGCGCAAGCGCCGCTCCCGAGGCGCCGGCCGTCGAAGCCGACGTGGCATCGCTCGAAGCTGACGTCGTCGAGACGGATACCGCACCGGTCGAGGCCGCTACGGCGCCCGAGGCGGAAACCCAGGCCGAGTCGGCGCCTCTCACCGATGAGGAAGCGCCCGTCGTCATCGATGACTCCGCAGCTCAGGAAGCGACCGCACCGGCCGCGCCCGCGGCTCCGGAGCTGTCGCTCGACGACCTCGTCCTCCCTCCCGCACGCGGCGAGGCCTCGGAGCAGGACGACGCACGCGACGAGGACCAGGGACGCGCAGGCCAGCGGAAGCGTGGCCGCGGCCGCGGCCGTCGTGGTCGCACCAACGACACCGAGCAGAGCACCACCGACAACGCGGAACTCGCCGCCAAGCAGGACGAGCCGGCCACGGAGTCCAACGGCGACGCGCAGGATGACGAGCAGCAGGGCGGGCGCCGTCAGCGCGGACGCTCGCGCGGACGCGGCGGAGACCAGGCGCAGGGGCGCGCGGAAGGCCAGCAGGCACAGGACACGCCCGCTGACGACGAGACGGACGAGCAGCGTCGTGGCCGTGGCGGTCGCTACCGCGACCGCAAGCGCGGACGCGGGGGAGCGGAGGACACCGAGCCCGAGATCGCAGCGGACGACGTGCTCCTCCCCATCGCGGGCATCCTCGACGTGCTCGACAACTACGCCTTCGTGCGCACGAGCGGCTACCTGCCAGGCCCGAACGACGTCTACGTGTCGCTCGCGCAGGTCAAGAAGTACCAGCTGCGCAAGGGCGACGCCGTCGTCGGCGCCATCCGCCAGCCGCGCGAGGGCGAGAACCAGCACGGCCGCCAGAAGTTCAACGCCATCGTGCGCTTCGACGCGATCAACGGCCAGTCGCCGGAAGAGCCGCGCCAGCGCCCCGACTTCGACTCGCTGACCGCGCTGTACCCGCAGGAGCGACTGCGCCTCGAGACGAGCGAGGACCGCGTCGCCACTCGCCTCATGGACCTCTTCGCCCCCATCGGCAAGGGGACCCGCGGCCTCATCGTCGCACCGCCGAAGTCGGGCAAGTCCATCGTGCTCGAGCAGGTCGCCGCCGCAGTTGCGAAGAACAGCCCCGACGTGCACCTCATGGTCGTCCTCATCGACGAGCGTCCGGAAGAGGTGACGCACATGCAGCGCACCATCCAGGGCGAGGTCGTCGCGGCCACGTTCGACCTCCCCGCCGACGACCAGACCACCGTCGCGGAGCTCGCCATCGAGCGGGCGAAGCGCCTCGTCGAGCTCGGCCACGACGTGGTCGTGCTGCTCGACGGCGTGACCCAGCTGTGCCGCGCCTACAACCTCGCGGCTCCCGCATCCGGTCGCATCCTGCCTGGTGGCGTGGACGCCTCCGCGCTGACCCCGGTTCGCCGCTTCTTCGGCTCAGCCAAGAACGTTGAGAACGGCGGCTCGCTCACGATCCTCGCCACGGCCATGATCGGCACCGGCTCCAAGACGGAAGACACGATCCTCGAGTCGTTCGCCGGCACGGGCAACATGGAGCTGCGCCTGTCCCGCGACATCGCCGACAAGCGCGTCTTCCCCGCCATCGACATCTCGCACTCCCAGACGCTCCGCGAGGAGCAGCTGCTCACGCAGCAGGAGGTCGAGGCGACCTGGAGCATCCGCCGAGCCCTCACAGGCGGCGACCCGCTCCTGCTGCTCGAGGCCGTGCTCGCCCGCGTCGCAGGCACGAGCACCAACGCGGAGTTCCTCGCCTCTGTCGCGAAGCAGCCCATCCGCGCCGCCAAGGCATAGTCATGGCCAGACACGAGATGGCCGACTCCGTTCGGCAGCTTCGAGCCGAGCACGAGGACCTGCAAGAGCAGCTGGCCGACCCTGAGCTGCACGCCAACCCGGCGCGCGCGAAGAAGGTCAACCGTCGGTATGCCCAGCTCGCGCAGATCCTCGCGGCGGACGCCTCCCGCGCCGAGCTCGAGGACGACCTCGAGGCCGCCAGGGAACTCGCCAAGGAGGACCAGTCGTTCGCCGAGGAAGTCCCCGTGCTGGAGGAGAACCTGCGTGTCGCGCAGGAGAAGCTGCGGCGACTCCTCATCCCGCGCGACCCCGACGACGGACGTGACGTGATCATGGAGATCAAGGGCGGTGAAGGCGGCGAGGAATCGGCGCTCTTCGCAGCCGACCTCCTCCGCATGTACTCGCACTACGCGGAGCAGCGCGGCTGGAAGACCGAGATGATCTCCTCGACGGAGAGCGACCTCGGGGGCTTCAAGGACGTGCAGGTCGCGATCAAGGGCAATGCCAACGACCCGGCGCTCGGCGTCTGGGCGAGCCTCAAGTACGAGGGTGGCGTGCATCGCGTGCAGAGGGTCCCCGCGACCGAGTCGCAGGGACGCATCCACACGTCGACCACTGGCGTCCTCGTGTTCCCTGAGGTCGACGAGCCGGAGGAGATCGAGGTCAGCCCCAACGACCTCAAGATCGACGTCTTCCGCTCGTCCGGCCCCGGCGGCCAGTCGGTCAACACGACCGACTCTGCCGTGCGCATCACGCACATCCCCACGGGAATCGTGGTGTCGATGCAGAACGAGAAGAGCCAGATCCAGAACCGCGCAGCCGGCATGCGCGTGCTGCTGGCGAGGCTCCTCGCCCACCAGCAGGAGCAGATCGCGGCAGCGGAGTCGGAGGCGCGATCCGGGCAGATCCGCACGATGGACCGTTCGGAGCGCATCCGCACGTACAACTTCCCGGAGAACCGCATCGCGGACCACCGCACCGGGTACAAGGCGTACAACCTCGACCACGTCATGAACGGAGCCCTCGGGCCCGTCATCCAGTCGGCGATCGCCGCCGACGAGGAGGCACGTCTCGCGGCCCTCTCCGGCAGCGACGACTGAGGTCGACGCTCACATCGCACCGAAACGGCGGCCAGCACTGCTGGCCGCCGTTTCGCTGTCCCGGGGCTGGGACCCTTGAGATCTTTTAGATCTCGTAGTACCCGACGAGGTCCTGTTCGGCGGGAGTGCGCTGACGGACGCGAGCTGGCACACCCGTGAGCACCGAGTTCGCGGGTGCGTCCCGCGTGACCACGGCGTTCGCACCGATCCGCGAGTCGTCGCCGATCGTGATGTTGCCGAGCAGCTTCGCCCCGGCGCCGATGAGCACCCGGCTGCCCACGGTGGGGTGCCGCTTCACGCGGTGGCCGGAGGTGCCGCCCAGGGTGACCCCGTGGTAGATGAGCACGTCGTCTCCGACGACCGCGGTCTCGCCGATGACGATGCCCATGCCGTGGTCGATGACGACCCGGCGACCGATCTGCGCGCCCGGGTGGATCTCGACGCCCGTCGCGAAGCGATTGAACTGCGAGAGCGTGCGTGCGAGCAGCTTCGTGTCAGCGCGCTTCCACAGTCGGTGGGCGATCCGGTGCAGCCAGAGCGCGTGCATGCCCGAGTAGTTGATCACGATCTCGGCCTTGGAACGGGCCGCCGGATCGTTCTTCCGGGTCGCCGCGATGTCCTCCCTGACGCGACGCCAAACGCCGACACCTTGGGGTGCCGGCGTTCGACGTGGTGTTGCCAGTGCCACTCGCTAGTCGCGGAGGTCGTCGAAGAGCACCGTCGAGAGGTAGCGCTCGCCGGTGTCGCAGATGATCACCACGATGTTCTTCCCGGCATTCTCGGGACGCTTCGCGATCTCGAGAGCCGCCCAGAGGTTCGCTCCGCTCGAGATGCCGCTGAAGATGCCCTCGGTCGAGGTCAGGGCGCGGGAGACGCGGATGCTGTCCTCGAGCGTCGCGTCGAGGACCTCGTCGATGACATCGCGGTCGAGCACGTCTGGCACGAAGTTGGCGCCGAGGCCCTGGATCTTGTGGGGGCCGGCCTTGCCCTCGGTGAGGAGCGGCGAGTCCTTCGGCTCGACGGCGACGATCTTGACCTCGGGCTTGCGCTCCTTGAGCACCTGTCCGACGCCGGAGATCGTTCCGCCCGTGCCGACGCCCGCGACGAAGATGTCGATCTCGCCGTCGGTGTCTGCCCAGATCTCCTCGGCAGTGGTCTCGCGGTGGATCTGGACGTTCGCCTCGTTCTCGAACTGGCGAGCGAGGATCGCGCCCGGCGTCTCGTCGACGATCTGCTTGGCGCGGGCGACGGCGCCACGCATGCCCTCGGGGCCGGGCGTGAGGACGAGCTCGGCGCCGAACGCCTTGAGCAGCTGTCGGCGTTCGATCGACATGGTCTCGGGCATGGCGAGGATGACGCGGTAGCCGCGAGACGCGCCGAGCATCGCGAGCGCGATGCCGGTGTTGCCCGAGGTGCCCTCGACGATGGTGCCACCCGGCTGCAGCTCGCCACTCTGCTCAGCTGCGCGGATGATGCCGAGCCCGAGGCGGTCCTTCACCGACGACCCGGGCCCGAAGAACTCGAGCTTGGCGAAGATGTTCGCGCCGGTCTCGTTGATGCGACCGAGCTTGACGAGCGGGGTGCGGCCGACGACCTCGGTGATGTCGTTGTAGATCTTTCCAGTCACTTCGTGCCCTTCTGGGATGCTGTGTGAACTTCGTGGGTGTCGCTGGCAGCGTTCGCCCGCGTCAATCGTCCCAATCATCTCGCGCGCGAGTGCTGTGCATGACGCTGCGAGTCAATGTGCGGGAGACTCTCTCCATGATCTTGCACGTAGACGCGCAGAGAAAGCTGGTTCGCGAACAGCTGAAGGCGGCCGGCATCGCCGAGAGCAGCGTCGAAGCGGACCTGCTGCTCGCGGGTGTGCTCGGCATCTCACGTGGCGAGGTGCAGATGCGCTCGCTGCTCGGCCGAGAGCTGTCGGAGCAGGAAGCACTGGAGGTGAGTGCTGCGGCGGCGAGGCGAGCCCGTCGCGAGCCCCTCCAGCATGTGCTCGGCGTGGCGCCCTTCCTCGACATGGAGCTCGCCGTCGGCCCGGGGGTCTTCATCCCGCGGCCCGAGACCGAATCGCTCGTGACCGCCGCGGTGTCCCTGCTCGGCCAGGATTCGAACGGCACCGACCTGGCGGGCATCGATGTCGGCTCCGGGAGCGGGGCGGTGGCGCTCGGCGTCGCCCGGACGCACGGTCGCATCCGCATGACGGCGATCGAGCGTTCGAGTGCCGCCTGGCCCTGGCTGCGCGCGAACGTCGAGGCGTTCGGCGGCGGGCAGGTGAACGCGTTCTTCGGAGATGCCGCGCGCGCCTTCTCGGCGGTGCCGCCCGGATCGCTTGATCTCGTCGTCTCCAACCCGCCGTACGTGCCCGCCGCGAATCGGCCGGAGAGCCGCGAGGTCTGGCGACACGACCCCGAGGATGCGCTCTACTCCGGAGCCGACGGCCTCGACTTCATCCGGGAGCTCGCGACCTGGTCGTCCGCTTCGCTCGCTCGGGGCGGCGTGCTCATCGTCGAGCACGAGGACTCCCAGGGGGCGGAGATCAGACAGATCTTCGCCGACGCCGGCTTCATCGACGCCACCACCGGTCAGGACCTCACCGGCAGGGACCGCATCACATCCGCCGTGCTCTCCGCGTCGGGCCAGGGTGGAAGCGGCCAGCCGACTATCATGTGACGAAGAATGGGACAGATCTACGCCACCACAGACTCACTCGACCTCCTGGCAGCGGTCCGCGCGGCACGCACGGCCATCGCGAGCGGCGAGGTCATCGTCATGCCGACCGACACGGTCTACGGCATCGCGGCCGATGCCTTCTCGGCATCTGCCGTCCAGCGTCTGCTGGACGCCAAGGGGCGCACACGCGCGACCCCGCCGCCGGTGCTCGTGGCGAACCACGAGACGCTCGACGCGCTCGCCGAGAACGTCCCCGCGCTCGCGCGGCAGCTCTTCGAGCGCTTCGCGCCGGGCCCCCTCACCGTCATCCTGCAGGCCAGGGGCTCGCTGCAGTGGGACCTCGGCGAGACGAACGGAACGGTCGCCCTGCGCATCCCCGACAGCCGCCTCGCACGCGAGCTGCTCAAGGAGACCGGACCGCTCGCCGTCTCGAGCGCCAACAAGCACGGCGAGCCCGCGGCGACGACGGCGCAGGAGGCGCTTGATGCCCTCGGCGAGGTCGTCGGTGTGTTCCTCGACGGTGGCCCGGCAGGAGGCGAGCCCTCCACGATCGTCGATGCGACCCCGCTGACGCGCGGTGAACCCGCGCGCATCGTCCGACAGGGAGCGCTTTCACGCGAGCTCATCGAAGAGGTGCTCGGAGACAAGCTCGCGCCGGTCGATGCCCCGGCGGCGGAACCGGCAGTCGAAGCGGAACCGGCAACCGTGCCGGAGCCGGCAGGAGAAACGCAGCCGGCAGTCGTCGCTGCGAACCCGGAGCAGGTGGCCAGCGCACCCGAGGCGCAGCCGAAGCCGTCGACGGGGCACGAGTCCTAGCGTGCGGATCTACCTCGCCCTCGTGGTCGGCACGGCGCTCGTCACGCTTGTGCTCGTCTACGTGGTCTGGCGACTCGCGATGCGCTACAAGTGGTACCCGCCTGTCCGCGACAGGGACGTCCACACGACACCCAAGCCGAGACTCGGCGGCGTCGCGATGTTCGTCGGCATGCTGCTCGCGCTCGCCGCGGCCTCGCAGATCCCGTTCTTCTCACTCGTCTTCGAACAGCCGGGACGGGTATGGGCTCTCGTCGGCGCCGCGTCCCTCATCGTGCTGATCGGCGTCATCGACGACTTCATCGACCTCGATTGGATGACGAAGCTCGCAGGCCAGATCCTCGCCGCCATCCTTCTCGCCTGGCAGGGCGTCGCGATCACCTCGCTCCCGATCGGGGGCATCACGGTCGGCTCCCAGTGGATGTCGATCGCCATCACGGTGCTCGCCGTCGTCCTGGTGATGAACGCCGTCAACTTCATCGACGGGCTCGACGGGCTCGTGGCCGGAGTCGCGATCATCGCGAACGGCGTGTTCCTCGTCTACAGCTACGTGCTCAGCGAGTTCGCGGGGCAGACGGGGCGCTTCACGATGGGTGCGCTGCTCTCGGCGATCGTGATCGGCATCTGCCTCGGCTTCCTGGTTCTCAACTGGTACCCGTCGAAGATGTTCATGGGGGATGGGGGAGCGCTGCTCGTAGGGCTCCTCATGGCCGCCAGCGCTGTCGCGGTCACGGGCGAAGTCGACCCGCAGACGATCAGCCGCACGGAGCTCTGGCCCGCCTTCCTGCCCATGATCATCCCGTTCGCGGTGCTGATCGTGCCGCTGCTCGACTTCTCCCTCGCAGTGTTCCGACGGATGCGCGCGGGCAAATCGCCTTTCACCGCCGACAGGAAGCACCTCCACCACCGCCTGCTCGACATGGGTCACTCCCAGCGCTGGGCGGTCGTGGTCTTCTACTCCTGGACGGCTGTCGTCTCGGTGGGGGCGCTCATGGCGTTCGCCGCCGATCTGATCTCGATCCCCATCGGCCTCGTCATCGGCTTCGTCGTCGTCGGCTTCGTGCTCTGCACGCTCGTGACGATCGCGCCGCTCAGCCGGCGCAAGTCGAGGGAGCGCCACGCGCAGAAGGCTCCGGGCGAGAACGCCCACGACGAGCTCGCCGATGCACACGCCTCGCTGCTCAAGGCAGCACCAGAATCCGGAATGGACGCATGAACTCCTCTACGACCCCCACCTCCGTGCCCATCTTCAAGAGCATCCTGAAGTGGTCCGTCGTGGTCGCCATCGCGGTCGCCGTCATCGGCGGCGCCGCTGGCTTCTTCGCGGTCGGGATCAACGGCCTGTGGAGCGCGCTCTTCGCCGCGGCCATCACGCTGCTCTTCACGGGTATCACGGTCGTCTCCGTCATCCTGGCTTCGCACCTCGATCAGATCTTCTTCATGGCGACCATCCTCGGCGCCTGGATCCTCAAGTTCATCGTGTTCCTCGGCGCGCTCTTCCTCATCAGGGACCTGCCGATCGTCCACCTCTTCACCCTCTGGCTGTGTCTCGTCGTGGCTGTCATCGCGACGGTCATCGTGGACGTCGTCTGCGTCGTGCGCGGGCGGATGGGCAACGTCAGCGACGTGCGCCTGCCCGGCGACGACAAATAGTAGAAAAGTTGGCTCTGGAGGCCCGAACTGCACTCCTGCCTGGGGATTTCTTGATAGGCTGATCCAGGTGCGCCGAGAAGGGGTCCTTCTCGTGTGCTCACCCGCCCGAACTCATCGAAGCGCAGCAAAGACAGCTGCGCCCCGAGACAGGAGAGTGCTCTGTTCGCCTCAGCCCTGAATCTGCCAGTTTTCATCGCTGCCGCGGAGGACAACAGCATCTTCCACCCGCCGTCGCTTGACCACGAGTTCTTCCTCGAGGCAGTGGCGTTCGCCGGCACCCCCTTCGAGCTGAACCGCATCATCCTCGTGCGGCTCTTCGCGATCGCGATCCTCCTGCTCCTCTTCTGGCTTGCACTGCGCAGCCCGAAGGTCATCCCGGGCAAGGGACAGTCGCTCGCTGAGATCGCCATCGGCTTCGTGAAGTCGCAGATCGCGGACGGCATCCTCGGAGAGAAGCTCGGCCATAAGTACCTGCCGCTGCTCTCCGCCATGTTCTTCGGCATCTTCGCGATGAACATCACCGGCATCATCCCCGGCCTGAACATCGCCGGAACCGCGCTCATCGGCATGCCGCTCGTGCTGGCCGTCGTCTCGTACATCGCCTTCATCTACGCGGGCTTCCGCGAGGCCGGGCCCGGAACGTTCTTCAAGAACGCGCTCTTCCCGAGCGGTGTGCCGTGGCCGATGTACATCCTCCTGACGCCGATCGAGTTCATCAACATCTTCATCGTGCGCCCCGTGTCGCTCGCCCTGCGACTCTTCCTCAACATGATGGTCGGCCACCTCCTGCTCGTCCTGACGTTCAGCGCGACGAACTTCTTCGTCATCCAGTACTCGATGAACGGCCCAGGCGGCCCCCTCGACATGCTGTTCGGCATCCCCACGCTCCTTGGCGGCTTCGTCATGACGCTCGTCGAGATCCTCGCGTCGGTCCTCCAGGCCTTCGTATTCACCCTCCTGACCGCGGTCTTCATCCAGCAGGCCGCCGCCAAGAGCCACTAAGACCCACCTGACTCACGCGAAGCAACCTGCTTCACCACCCATACGGAAGGAAACCCCTGTGGAAACCACCACGCTCGCCGAGATCTCCGGCAACATCGCTACCGTCGGCTACGGCCTCTCTGCAATCGGCCCCGGCATCGGCATCGGTATCGTCGCCGGCAAGACCGTCGAGGCCATGGCACGTCAGCCCGAGATGGCTGGCCGCCTCCAGGTCACCATGTTCCTCGGTATCGCCTTCACCGAGCTGCTCGCCTTCATCGGCGTCGCAACGTTCTTCATCTTCCAGTAAGCGGGTCCGCACATGAGCACCTTCGTACTGTCGGCGGCAACGTCGACGCTCGCAGCGGAAGAGGGCGGCAACGTCCTCCTTCCCGCTACGTATGACATTGTCTGGTCGTTGGTCGTCTTCGTTGTGCTCGGATTCTTCTTCTGGAAGTTCGCCATCCCGGCACTCCGCAAGGTTCTCGACGAGCGCGAAGCGCAGATCGAGGGCGGCATCCGCAAGGCGGAGATCGCTCAGGCCGAGGCCGCTGCCAAGCGCGACGAGAACGAGAAGCTTCTCGCCGCCGCGCGAACCGAAGCCGCGGAGATCCGCGAGCAGGCTCGCGTCGACGCAGACCAGATCAAGGTCCAGAAGAAGGCCGAGACGCAGGCTGAGCTCGACCGGATGACCGCTTCCGCAAAGGCGCAGATCGAGGCGGAGCGCCAGACGGCGATCGTCTCGCTCCGCGCCGAGGTGGGCACGCTCGCACTCGACCTCGCCTCCGGCGTCGTCGGTGAGAGCCTGCGCGAGGACAGCCGTTCGACGGCCTACGTCGACCGGTTCCTGAGCGACCTCGACAACGACCAGAAGGCAGGAACGCACAGCTGATGGGAAGCGCGACCAGACACGCACTGGCAGCCCTCAAGAACAGCGTCGACGGCTGGGGCCAGGCAGAGCTTGGAGATGCTGAGCAGGTGTTCGCGGCGGTCAACGCGGCGGGCGCCAACCAGCACCTCCTCGCAGCACTGTCCAACCCCGCCGCCGACGTCAGCGCCAGGCGCGAGCTCGCAGGGAAGGTCTTCGGATCGCACCTCGGCCCGCGTGCGCTGCAGCTCCTCCAGGACGCTGTCAGCCAGACCTGGTCGAGCAACCATGAGTTCGCGCTCGGCCTGCAGGAACTCGCAGTCCGTGCCACGGCCCAGACCGCAGGAGAGCAGTCGGCGATCGCCGGCGAGCTCACCACGGTCGCTGACACGATCAGCGCCAACCCGGAGCTCGAGCTCACGCTCGGGTCGCGCCTCGGAGACTCGGCTGTCAAGTCGCAGCTCATCGAACGTCTCTTCGCGGGCAAGATCAGCGCGCCAAGCCTGCTGATCCTCCGTGAGCTCGTGGGCAACCCGCTCGGTCGCCGCACGCGCCGCCTCCTCACGTGGGCTGGCGAAGTGGTTGCCGACCAGGCAGGCCGCTCGGTCGCAACGGTCACGGTGGCGAGTCCGCTCGCCCCCGAGCAGCTTGCGAAGCTCGAGGCGGGACTGACGCGTCGCTTCAACCGACGCGTCTCCGTCACGACGGTCATTGACCCGAAGATCATCGGCGGCCTGCGCGTGCAGCTTGGCGATGACGTGATCGACGACAGCGTCGCCGCTCGACTCAACAACCTCCGCCTGCAGCTCGCCTGAGCCTCACGCACTGAAACTCTCGGGGCGAGGCCCCGGACGACAAGGGAAGAACATGTCAGAACTCACAATCAATCCGGATGAGATCCGCGACGCGCTTCAGCAGTTCGCTTCCTCATACCGTCCGGAAGGCGCCACGGCGACCGAGGTCGGCACCGTGGTTGACGCCTCGGACGGCATCGCGCACGTCGAGGGTCTCCCTGGCGTCATGGCCAACGAGCTCATCACCTTCGCCGACGGAACGCTCGGCCTGGCCCAGAACCTCGACGAGAGCAGCATCGGCGTCATCGTCCTCGGCGAGTTCCAGGGCATCGTCGAGGGCATGGAAGTCCGCCGCACCGGCGAGGTCCTCTCCGTCCCAGTCGGCGACGGCTACCTCGGCCGCGTCGTCGACCCGCTCGGGAACGCGATCGACGGACTCGGCGAGATCGCGACGTCCGGTCGCCGCGCCCTCGAGCTCCAGGCTCCAGGCGTCATGGACCGCAAGTCGGTGCACGAGCCACTCGAGACCGGCATCAAGGCCATCGACGCGATGATCCCCGTCGGCCGTGGCCAGCGACAGCTGATCATCGGCGACCGCCAGACCGGCAAGACGGCCATCGCGATCGACGCCATCATCAACCAGAAGGCCAACTGGGAGTCGGGCGACGTCAACAAGCAGGTTCGCTGCATCTACGTCGCCGTCGGCCAGAAGGGCTCGACCATCGCCTCCGTCAAGGGCGCGCTGGAAGACGCCGGAGCAATGGAATACACGACGATCGTCGCGTCTCCCGCATCCGACCCTGCAGGCTTCAAGTACCTCGCTCCGTACACCGGCTCGGCCATCGGCCAGCAGTGGATGTACGAGGGCAAGCACGTCCTCATCGTCTTCGACGACCTGTCGAAGCAGGCTGAGGCCTACCGCGCCGTCTCGCTCCTCCTGCGCCGCCCGCCGGGCCGCGAGGCCTACCCGGGTGACGTGTTCTACCTGCACTCCCGTCTGCTCGAGCGTTGCGCGAAGCTCTCCGACGCGATGGGTGCAGGCTCGATGACCGGTCTTCCGATCATCGAGACGAAGGCCAACGACGTCTCCGCGTACATCCCGACCAACGTGATCTCGATCACGGACGGCCAGATCTTCCTCCAGTCCGACCTCTTCAACGCCAACCAGCGTCCTGCGGTCGACGTCGGAATCTCCGTCTCGCGAGTCGGTGGCGACGCGCAGCAGAAGCACATCAAGAAGGTCTCGGGAACGCTCAAGCTCGAACTCGCCCAGTACCGTTCGCAGCAGGCCTTCGCGATGTTCGCGTCCGACCTCGACGCGACGACGCGCAAGCAGCTCGAGCGTGGCGCACGCCTCACCGAGCTCCTCAAGCAGCCGCAGTACTCGCCGTACCCCGTCGAGCAGCAGGTCGTCGCGATCTGGGCCGGAACCAACGGCAAGCTCGACCTCGTCCCGGTCGACGAGGTGCTCCGCTTCGAGCGCGAGCTCCTCGAGTACCTCGAGCGCAACACCGACGTCCTCAGCCTCCTCCGCGACAGCGGGAAGCTCGAAGACGACACGCTGAAGGCCATGGCCGACGGTGTCGACGCCTTCGTGAAGACGTACCTCAAGAACGACGGAACTCCGCTCGTCGCAAGCGCCGAACAGGTCGCCGCTGACGAGATCGAGCAGGAGAAGATCGTCAAGAAGCGCCGCTAGGCGCCCTCGACGACTTCGACGACGAGCACAGGAGAAGCATGGGAGCACAACTTCGGGTCTACCGGCAGAAGATCAAGTCTGCCCAGACGATGAAGAAGGTCACCCGCGCCATGGAGCTGATCGCCACTTCGCGCATCACCAAGGCGCGGAAACGCATGGCCGAGTCGAACCCGTACGCGCAGGCGATCACCGAGGCAGTCTCGGCAGTGGCCAGCTACACGGACATCGATCACATCCTCGTCACCGAGCGTGAAGAGGTCCGCCGCGTCGCGGTCGTCGTCTTCACGAGCGACCGAGGCCTCAACGGAGCCTTCTCCTCGAGCGTGCTTCGCGAGGCCGAGGGCCTCACGAACCTCCTCGAATCAGAGGGCAAGGAAGTCGTCCACTACCTCATCGGGCGCAAGGCGGTCGGCTACTTCGCCTTCCGCAAGCGCGCGAGCGAGAAGCAGTGGACGGGCTCGACGGACCTCCCGGTCTTCCAGACCGCGAAGGAGCTCGGCGAGGCACTGGTCGAACGGTTCACGATTCCGTTCGAAGAAGGCGGCGTGGAGGAGATCCACTACGTCTACAACCGGTTCCAGTCGATGGTCACGCAGACGCCGACCGTCGTGCGGCTCCTGCCGCTCGAGGTCGTCGAAAGCGACGACGTCGTGGAAGAGGCCCCGCTGCTCCCGCTGTACGAGTTCGAGCCGGATGCGGAGACGGTGCTCCACGCACTGCTTCCCGACTACATCCAGGCGCGCCTCTTCAACGCCATGCTGCACTCCGCCGCATCCGAGCACGCTGCCCGTCAGCGCGCGATGAGCGCGGCTTCCGACAACGCAGACACCCTGGTGCGCGACTACACCAGGCTCGCGAACAACGCGCGCCAGGCAGAGATCACGCAGCAGATTTCCGAGATCGTGGGCGGCGCGGACGCGCTCGCAACCGCATAACCGCGCGAACACGCAAGAAAAGGACAAGACATGACGACGCACATCGTCTCCGACAGGGAAGACACGAAGGCTCCGGCCGGTGTCGGCCGGATCGCCCGTGTCACGGGTCCCGTTGTCGACATCGAGTTCCCGCATGACGCCATCCCAGGCATCTACCACGCGCTCGAGACCGAGGTCAGCCTCGGCGACCAGTCGCTCAAGCTCACGCTCGAGGTCGCACAGCACCTCGGCGACGACCTCGTCCGCGCCATCGCGCTCAAGCCGACCGACGGACTTGTCCGCGGCCAGGAAGTCCGCGACACGGGAGCCCCCATCTCGGTGCCCGTCGGCGACGTCACCAAGGGCAAGGTCTTCAGCGTCACCGGTGAAGTGCTCAACGAGACGATGATCTCCGAGCCCTACGAGATCACCGAGCGCTGGCCCATCCACCGCGAGCCCCCGGCCTTCGACCAGCTCGAGTCGAAGACCGAGCTCTTCGAGACCGGCATCAAGAGCATCGACCTGCTCACCCCGTACGTCCAGGGTGGAAAGATCGGCCTCTTCGGTGGAGCCGGTGTCGGCAAGACCGTCCTCATCCAGGAGATGATCCAGCGCGTCGCACAGGACCACGGCGGCGTCTCGGTGTTCGCCGGTGTCGGGGAGCGCACGCGTGAGGGCAACGACCTCATCTACGAGATGGAAGAAGCAGGCGTCTTCGACAAGACCGCGCTTGTGTTCGGCCAGATGGACGAGCCGCCGGGAACTCGACTCCGCGTCGCGCTCTCGGCCCTCACCATGGCTGAGTACTTCCGCGACGTGCAGAAGCAGGACGTGCTGCTCTTCATCGACAACATCTTCCGCTTCACGCAGGCCGGTTCCGAGGTCTCCACGCTGCTCGGCCGCATGCCGTCCGCCGTTGGATACCAGCCCAACCTCGCCGACGAGATGGGTGTGCTCCAGGAGCGCATCACGTCGACGCGTGGCCACTCGATCACGTCGCTCCAGGCCATCTACGTGCCTGCTGACGACTACACCGACCCGGCCCCCGCGACGACGTTCGCCCACCTCGACGCCACGACGGAGCTCTCGCGAGAGATCGCCTCGAAGGGCCTCTACCCGGCCATCGACCCGCTCACGTCGACGAGCCGCATCCTCGACCCCCGTTACCTGGGCGCCGACCACTACCGGGTCGCGACCGAGGTCAAGCAGATCCTCCAGAAGAACAAGGAACTGCAGGAGATCATCGCGATCCTCGGTGTCGACGAGCTCTCCGAGGAAGACAAGATCACCGTCTCCCGCGCTCGCCGCATCCAGCAGTTCCTCTCGCAGAACACCTACATGGCGAAGAAGTTCACGGGTGTCGAGGGTTCGACGGTTCCGCTCAAGGAGACCATCGAGTCGTTCGACGCCATCGCCAAGGGCGACTTCGACCACGTCGCCGAGCAGGCCTTCTTCAACGTCGGTGGAATCAACGACGTCGAAGAGAAGTGGGCGCAGATGCAGAAGGACAACGCATAGTCATGGCAGGCAAAGGCGAACTGACCGTCAAGGTCGTCGAAGCAACCAAGCTCGTCTGGGAAGGCAGCGCGACCATGGTCGTCGCTCGCACCTCCGAGGGCGAGATCGGAATCCTCTCCGGCCACGAGCCTGTGCTCGCTGCCCTGGGTGCCGGACAGGTTCGCATCACGGCTTCCGACGGATCGAAGATCGTCGCCAACGCCGAGGGCGGCTTCCTCTCGGTGAACAGCGACGTCGTCACGGTCGTCGCCGGCGAGGCTGAACTCGTCTCCGGGGAGTGACCGAAGGTCTCCTGCTGCTGTTGCCGCCGTCCGAAACCAAACGGGACGGCGGCAACGCTGCGTTCACGGGCGAATTGGTCGAGAGCCCGGAAGCAGGCGGGCTCAGCTGGTCGGAGACATTCGCGGCGACGCGTGAGCTCGTCGTCAGCGAGCTGCACAGCCTCTCCCACGACCGCGAGACAGCCCGCAAGGTGCTCAAGATCTCCGAGAAGCAAGCGGAGATCGAGCTCAACAGGAACCGCACGCTCCGCTCAGCCCCTCGCATGCCAGCGCTGCTCCGGTATACAGGTGTGCTCTACGACGCCCTCGACGCCCCGACCCTGACGGCGTCCCAGCTGAGCTGGGCGGCGCACCACGTGGCGGTTCACTCCGCCCTGTTTGGGCTCGTCGGCGGGGGAGAAGGCATCCCAGCCTACCGGCTCTCTGCGGCGTCACGGCTCGGCGGTGTCGCGGCCGCACGCCGGTGGGCTCCAGCGGCGAGCCAGGCGCTGTCGGCGCACAGAGGTCTTGTGGTGGACCTTCGATCGAAGGCGTATTCCGCGCTCGGGCCCGTCGAAGCCGCTCAGCAGCATGTGTCCATCGACGTCGTCTCGAGGTCCGCCGACGGCGCCGTGCGCTCACTCAACCACTTCAACAAGCGAGGCAAGGGCCTCTTCACCCGCGGTCTCATCACGCGCGCCTCGTCGCAGCCCGACCGGGCGGCGGCGCTGCAGGATGCGGAAGAGCTGTCGGACTTCTGCCGCGAGGCCGGTTGGGAACTCGAACCAACAGGACCGGGCGCGGCGCGGCTGATCGTGCCGGAAGGCCTTTGATCTCTCCACGAGGGGCATCGGTGTTGCCGAACACAGGCGCGCAGGGGAGCGCTCCCCATCGACAAAGTCGTTGAAACGCCGCTACTTTGTACCATGTCTGCGATTTCTGGCTCATGCGCACTCCCCGCGCTCGACGCAGACGTCGATTGAATATCAGAAAGTGACTCCTCAATGGAAATCATCGCTTACGGCGATCAGGCTGCTGCCGGTATCGGCGCCCTCGGGATCCTCCTGTGGCTCGTCATCGTGCTCGGCGCGTACGCGCTCACCGCGTGGATCATGTCGAAGGTGTTCACGAAGATGGGCATCGAGGCCTGGAAGGCCTGGGTTCCGGTCTACAACTCGTGGACATTCGTCGAGGCCGCGGGCTTCCCCGGTTGGTGGGTCCTCGTCGGTTTCATCCCCGGCGTCAACATCGCGCTCGTCGTCCTCATGGCGATCGCCGCCTACCGCATCGGTCTTGGCTTCGGCAAGAGCGGCGTCTGGGTGCTGCTCTACATCTTCCTTCCCATCGTGTGGCTCGCCATCATCGGCTTCGACAGCTCGCGTTGGAACCCGGCACTCATGAACCTCGGTGGCCAGTACGGCCAGCAGCAGGGCGCAGTCGGCTACGCGCCTGGGGCCCAGGGGCAGGCGTACGGACAGGCACCGGTGCAGTCGGGCTACGGACAGACTCCCGCCCAGCCGTATGGTCAGGCCCCGGCCCAGCCCAACGGCCAGCAGCCCTATGGTCAGGCCCCGGCGCAGCCCAACGGCCAGCAGCCCTATGGTCAGGCCCCGGCGCAGCAGCCGTATGGGCAGCAGCCGTACGGCCAGGCACCGACGCAGCAGCCGTACGGGCAGCCTCCCGTTCAGCAGCCGCCGCTTGGCCGGGCCCCCGAGAACCAGCAGCCTTACGGTCAGCAGCCCCCGGCTCAGCACTGACAGCGCACTGGACGCGGCGTCGTCCAGCCCCGAAGCACGGCACGCGGATATTCTTCCGCGTGCCGTGCTTCTTTCACGTCGTCGTCTGCTCCGTTCACTTCGTCGTCACAGACGCGTGAGTTTCGCGCTGTCCACAGGCGAGGCCGCCACGGAACCGCGCCGTTGACGTGAGGCCTAGCGTCTGGGCATGCAACAGATTCGCCTCAGCACGCCGAAGCAGATCCTCGACGCCGTGCCTCGTCTCCTCGGCTACTCACCCGTCGGCTCCCTTGTCGCCATACCGCTCAGCGGGAAACGGGGAGGCGTGGTCCTTCGCTTCGACTTGCCGGAGGTGCCGGAGCCATCTTCGGCGGGTGCGGCCCCGTACGCGAACGCGGTGATCGGTCACCTCTCGCACCTGAGAAGCATCGAGCGAGTCGTCTTCGTCCTGTGCCCGGACCTGCCCTTCGGGTCCGGGCCGCGGCCCCCCTTCTCCGTGGTTGCCGAGGAGCTCGTCGCAGCGGCAGACCGCGCGGGAATCGAGGTGGCTGCCTGCATCTGCCGAGCTGCTGACGCCTGGGGTGTCTACGGATGCGACGACGTCGACTGCTGTGACATCGGCCCGCGCGCGCTGGGCTCGCAGGAGGAGTGGGTGCAGGCTACGGCAAAGCCGGGGGACGAGTCGCTGATCACGCCCGCGTCCGTGACCAGGAGGCTTCGATTTGCGGAGGAGGATGAGCGACACTGGCAGCACCACGACGGCGAGGATGACCTGCCATCGATGCGGCAGCGGTGGCTTGCGGCCTTCGCGCCTGACACGTTCCGCGCTGCTCCGGCAGACGCGGAACTCGCACATCTGCTCTGCATGCTCCGAGGCCGCCACACCTCGGAACTCCTCCTCGTGACGATCGGGTTCGGCGCCCACAGCGACCTGCTCTCGCTGACGCCGGTCTGGAGCACGGTGATGGGCGAGGAGGACGTGCACCGACCCTTGCCCGAGTTCTCCCGCAGACGTGTTCGCCAAGCCGCCGCGATCCTCCGACGTCTCGCCGAGCTCGTCGACCTCGACGATGAACCCGTGCTCCTTGCCAGCATGAGCTGGCTCGAATGGGCCTCGGGGCGTTCGAGCGCCGCGGCGGCCTTCGCGAAGAGAGCCCTCGGCGTCAGCGCGGACGATCCGCTTGCCTCGAGTGTCGCCTGGCTCGTCGAACGGTGCGTGGTTCCACCCTGGCTCGCCGTTGTCGAACAGTGGTCGGATGAGCCGGAAGCCGCCGCTGCAGGACGTGACGACTGAGCGGAGTGACGGGCCGCCGGACGAGCAGGCGCGGCCCCGGCTGATCGAGCCCGTCCTGTGCCTGCCGTCGCCCGTCGCCGATGCGAGAGTGGTGGCGTTTCCCATCATCATGGCCTCGGCTCCGGTCGTCGTTGCGATCCTGCTCTGGCTGCTTCTGGGGTCACCCGCGATGCTCGCGTTCGCCCTGCTCGGTCCCGTCATGGCGGTGGCCAGCTACGCGGAGTCGAGACGTCAGGCGAGCGCCCAGCAGACGCGCGCGCAGGCCGTGTTCGACCGCGAACTCGACGCGTGCATCCAGCAGGCTCGGTCGCTCGCCGCGGACGAGCTGCGGAGGCTGGAGGCCCTCGCTGCGGAGACCTGCACCGCTCGGGCGGCACCTCGCCTGGAAGCCCAAGAGCGCTTCTGTCTCGGATCCGGCTCGGTGCGCGTGCGCGTCCCCATGTCCGGTGAGCTGCGCCACCTCCCCGAAGACGTGCGTTCACGTCTCGATCACGTCCTCACGCTCGACGACGCTCCCGTCTTCGGAGGCGGTGCGACGTTCGAGATAACCGGGAGTACCAGCCTGGTGCTCGCGGCAGGGCGCGCGCTGCTCGTCCAGCATGCGGCGTGCGCGGGCGAGGTCCGCATCTGTGCCGGCATTCCTGGGGCAGTCTTGGCTCAGGAACTGTCCACGCTTGGCCGCCCGTGGAGGTGGGGCGACGCGCAGGTCGCCGAGGGCGGGTTGCTCCTTGATCTCTCCGAAGGCCGAGGTATCGAATCGTCGAACGCGGCGCCGGTTCGCGTCCATGTGCAGAGCGCGTCGGCCGCGAGCGTCGTGCTCGAGAACGGCAGTCGCGTCACGCTGCGGCCCAGGTTCATGACGGCGGAGCAGCTGCGCGCGTCCGGTCCGAGCCGTTCCGACGAGGCTGGTCAGGCGGGCGTCGACGGCAAGGACGCAGGAGAACTGCGACGTGCCGCTTCGATCACGAGCCGAGGCGGGGCCCAGCCAGCGAGGCTGGAAGGCGCCGGCCTGTTCGCCCAGCTGGGCACGCACGGCACCGCGCTGTTCGGCATCGACCTCGTCACCGACGGCCCGCACGCGGTCATCGGGGGCACGACCGGTTCGGGGAAGAGCGAGCTGCTCGTGACCTGGGTGCTGGCGCTGACAGAATCGAGGTCCAGTCGCGAGGTACAGGTGCTGTGCTTCGACTTCAAGGGCGGCGCGACGTTCGACCCTCTGGCCGAGCTCCCTCACTGTGTGGGGATCGTGACCGACTTGGATGCTGCCGAGGCGCAACGGGCGGCGATCAGCCTGCGCGCCGAGCTCCGCGAGCGTGAACGTGCGCTCCGAGCTGCCGGTGCGACCCACATCGGCCAGCTGCCCGGCCTCGCACGGTTGGTCGTCATCGTCGACGAGTACCAGGCGCTTGTGGACGCCGGTGCCGCGCTGCATTCCGTGTTCGCGGACATCTCAGCGAGGGGGAGGAGCCTCGGGATGCACCTCGTCCTGTGCTCCCAGCAGCCTGCGATCGCGGTCCGTGGGACGACGCTGGCCAACTGCAGCATCCGCATCTGTCTCCGCGTGGTCGCGGAAGCGGACAGCACCGCGCTGATCGGCACCGCGTCCGCCGCGCGCCTGCCGGCCGACTCACCCGGGCTCGCCCTGGTCGTGCGCGACAGCCGGATCGTCGAAGTCCAGGTGCGGCATCGTGAGCGACTGGCCGTGGCGGGCCTCGTCCTGGCGGCCGTCGAACGTGAAGCTCACCTCGGTCATCTGCCGCCGCAGCGGCCGTGGCTCCCTGCCCTTCCCTCGCGGATCGCGCTTGCCGCGATCGCGGGGGACGGTCCGGGCCTCGCATTCGGGCTGAGCGACGACACGGACGCTCGCGAGCAGCGACCGGCTCGCTTTGATGCAGGTCTCGGCGCGATGGCCGTCATCGGCGGGCCTCGAACCGGCAAGACCGGCTGCCTCACGGTGCTCGTCGAGGCGTCCGGCGAGCGGTCCGACTCTGCCGTCGGGCGGATCACCGTCCTCTCGTCGGACCCTGAGTCCGCCTGGGACCAGCTGTGCGCCGCAGACCTCGCGTCGAGCCCGGGCTTGCTGGTCGTCGATGACATCGATGCGCTCCTCGCCGGGGTGGAGGAGCCGCACCGCACCGCCATGACCGAGCACCTCGTGCGCCTCATCAAGGCCTCCGCATCCTGCTCACCGGCTGTTGCGTTCTCGCTGAGTCGGGTGACGGGCGGGACAGCCGCGCTTGTCGCCTCCGCCGCCCAGACGCTCCGCCTGGTCGGCGGTGACCGCAGCGCGTACGTCATGGCGGGCGGGCAGGCTTCGGAGCACGACGCGGATGCCCCAGCCGGCCGCGCGGTCTGGCGGGGGAGAGCCTGTCAGGTCGCACAGGCGTCCCGGCCGATCAGCAACCGTGATCGCGACGCCGAGGCTGCGACGGATCGGCTCGCTCCGGTTCAGGGAGAGACCGACCGAGAGCTGCTCGTGGTGGCGCGGCAGCCCACCACGATGCGGCGCGTCCTCGAGGCAAGGGGGTTCGTGTGCACGGATCTCGCGGACTGGTGCGCGGCGACAACCGTGACTCGTGGCCACCCCGAGCGGGGCGGCTCGGAGCCGGGGAGCGTTCAGCGAGCCGTCATCGGCGACGTCGAGACGTGGCAAGGTCGCTTCGGGGTCCTGGCGAGGCTCTCCGCCGAGCACCGCGTGCTGCTGTCCGGTGTGACCCCCGGAGAGCACCGGTCGCTCCTCAGAGGCGATCCTCTGCCACCGCTGGTCGTCGACGCGTCGCGCAGCGCTGTGCTCCGCCACGCTCGAGGCACGATGGAACGCATCCGCTGGTCGAACGAGGAGAGGTCCCTCAGCAGTGCCTAGAGGCTCGTCGGAACTCCGCTGCCGACCATGATCTCGCCGACGAGGACGCCACCGCCCATGACCTCGAGCCCAAGCCGCGGCAGCAGCTGCTGCACTCGGCCCACATCGACGGCACCGGCGGCAACGAGCAGCTGCAGTCCCACGAGCGTCGTTCCACGACTGGAGCCGTCGAGCATCTTCATCGCAACAGCGGTGCCGTCCGGCGAGGCGAGGATGAGGACACCTTCAGCGCCGGACTTCGCGAGGACACCGAGCTCGGAGATGACGAGGGAGTTCGGGCGCCCGTGGCCCTCGAGAAGCCAGCCGTTGGAGAGCACGGAGCGCCACACCGCGGCGGCAGCTTTGAAGAGCGGAAACGGGGAAGACGGACTCGCCGTGGCGAGCCGGCTCGCCGCCGCCGCGAGACCGACGAGGCTCACGGCGAAGACCGGCGCGCCGCATCCGTCGACACCGACCGCGCTCGGGCGCTCCCGGGTCATGCGCTCGACCGTGTCCTTGATAGCCACCTGGAGCGGATGATCCGCCGCCAGGTACCCCTCCGTCGGCCACCCCTGGGCGACGCAGGCCGCCAGCATCGCAGCATGCTTGCCGCTGCACTCCATGTACACGGGGGAGGATGCCTCGCCGGCGCGTACGAGCGCGTCTCTGGATGCACGATCTCGGGGCCAGGAGGCGGGGCAGGCGAGCGCCCGGTCGTCGAGCCCGCTGGCGTGCAGGATCTCCCGCACGTGTGCGACGTGGTCTGGAGATCCGGAGTGGCTGCCGCAGGCGATCGCCGTCTGCTCGTCGGTCAGCTGCGCGCCGAGCGTCAGCGCGGTCTGCGCTTGGAAGAGCTTGAGGGTCGAGCGTGGGAACACCGGCTGATGCCCGTCTCCCAGCTCGGCTCGGATCGTAGCGTCCGGGTTGGTCAGGGCCGCAGCGCCGACGTGCCGGGATTCGATGAACCCTGAGCGGACGACAACGGCGAGTTCGACGGCGGCTGCAGCGTGCAGCGTTGATGCTTCGCTCATGATCGGGCAAGCCTACGCGGTGGGGGACTCGCACCGCCGGTACGCGGGCGGCCCGGCGGGCAAGGCAGATCGACAGCATGCGAGCGACAAGGCAGGTCTACGCTTGACCCCCGTGGAATCAGTCTTGCTCTTCATCGTCGGCGTCCTGGCCGCAGTCATCGGCCTCGCCGCGTCTGTCGCGCTCCACGAAATCGGCCACCTCGTCCCGGCCAAGCGCTTCGGAGTGCGTGTCACGCAGTACATGGTGGGGTTCGGGCCGACGCTCTTCTCGCGCAAGCGGGGTGAGACGGAGTACGGCGTGAAGGCCATCCCGCTCGGCGGCTACGTCGCCATGATCGGCATGTACCCGCCTGCCAAGGCTGGCCAGGCCGCACGCACGGGTGGGACCGGGTTCATGTCGAGCATGATCGACGATGCCAGGCTGGCGTCCGCGGAAGGAGTGGCTCCAGGGGAGGAGTCGCGCACGTATTCTGCGCTCCCCGTGTGGAAGCGCATCGTCATCATGGTCGGGGGACCAGCCATGAACTTCGTCATCGCGATCCTCGGGTTCATGATCGTCTGCTCCGGATTCGGCCTGTACCAGCCGTCGACGACGGTCGGCACGGTCTACGAGTGCGTGGTCCCCGCCGGCTCGGTGGCGCCAGAAGCAGGGGAAACGTGCGAGACGCCGGCACCGGCCTTCGAGGCCGGCCTCCTCCCCGGCGACAGGATCACCAGCGTTGACGGCACCGCCACCGACAGCTGGGACCTCCTCCAGGAGACGATCCGCGTGAGCCCGGGGGAGCCGATCTCCGTGGGGGTCGATCGCGCGGGGCAGCAGCTGGAGGTGGAGCTCACCCCACGCGTCAACACCGTCTACCAGCTCGACGAGCTGACGGGAGCGCGCGTCGAGGCTGCGGACGGCTCGTTCGTGACGCAAGAGGTCGGGTTCGTCGGCATCACGCCCACGCAGGAGCGCGTCAGGCAGTCGCCGCTCTACGCGTTCACGATGGCCGAGGCCAATGTGCGCGCCGTCGGCAACTTCCTGACCACGATCCCCGAGCGCATCGTCGAGATGTGGAACGCCGGCTTCGGGGGCGCCGAGCGCGACCCGAACGGTCCGATGAGCGTTGTCGGGGTCGGACGGATCACGGGCGAGGTGGCGGCTGAGAGCAGCATCCCCGTCGTCGATCGGGTCGCGACCATCGTGCAGCTGGTCGCATCCGTCAACATCGCCCTCGGCGTCATCAACCTCGTCCCGCTGCCGCCGCTCGACGGCGGACATGTGCTCGCCGCGCTCATCGATGGTGTCCGCCGCCGGCTGGCCAAGCTGTTCGGTCGCCCCGATCCCGGTCCGTTCGACACGGCGAAGCTCCTCCCCGTCACCCTCGTCATCGCCGGATGCCTCATGGCGATGAGCGCACTCTTCATCTATGTCGACATCGTCAATCCGATCCGGCTCTTTCCATAGTCGCTCGCGCGAGACTCGCGGGAGGCTGAACGCGAGTGCCGCACGGTGTCACTACGCTTTCCCTTGCGAATCACTGAAATGCCCCAGACGAGATCAGAAGAGTCGGCAGGTGTGTCCAGCCGCAGGAAGAAGGATCCGTGACGATTGTCGGCGGTCAGCAGCTCAAGCTCAGCCAGCAGGAGCTCCAGGAGGCGGGGCGTGCCATCGGGGCCGTCTCGCAAGCCTTCGCACACAAGGTCGTCGGCCAGACGCAGCTGCGCGAGACACTGCTCGTCGGGCTCATGTCGGGCGGGCATGTCCTCCTCGAGTCCGTTCCCGGCCTCGCGAAGACGACGGCCGCCCAGACGCTCGCCCAGTCGGTCCGTGGGTCGTTCAGCCGCATCCAGTGCACGCCGGACCTCCTGCCGTCAGACATCGTCGGCACACAGATCTACGATGCGGCGGAGCACCGTTTCTCGACTCAGCTCGGGCCCGTGCATGCGAACTTCGTCCTGCTCGACGAGATCAACCGCTCGAGCGCGAAGACGCAGTCCGCGATGCTCGAGGCGATGCAGGAGCGCCAGACCACGATCGGCGGCACGCTGTACCCGCTGCCGGATCCGTTCCTCGTGATCGCCACGCAGAACCCCATCGAGCAGGAAGGCACGTACGTGCTGCCTGAGGCGCAGCTCGACCGCTTCATGCTCAAGGACGTGCTCGAGTACCCGAACCCCGCGGAGGAGGCCGAGATCCTGCGGCGCATCGACGAGGGCGTCTTCGAGCACGGGGAACCAGCCGCGGTGGGGCTGCAGGATGTGACGAGGCTGCAGGAGCTGACGTCGCGGGTGTACGTCGACAAGGCGATCACGGAGTACATCGTCGGGCTCGTCTACGTGACGCGTCACGCCGGGGAGTACATCGGCCCGGAGCTGGCACGGCTCGTCGAGGTCGGCGCGTCGCCGCGCGCCTCGATCAACTTCGCCAAGGGCGCCAGGGCAGTCGCGCTTCTGCAGGGCCGCGACCATGTCGTGCCGGAGGACGTTCGCCGGCTGGCGCACCGCATCCTGCGCCACCGCATCATCCTCGGTTTCGAGGCGGATGCGACGGGTGTCCGCGTCGAGCAGATCATCGACGCGGTGCTCGGGGCTGTTCGTACTCCGTGACCATGTCGAGCGAACGCCCCCTTCTGGCGAAGGTCAAGTCGAAGATGTTCCTGCACGCGCGAAGGCGCGTGCTGCACCTGCTCGACGGCCAGTACGCCTCGCATCTGCGTGGTCGGAGCATGGATTTCGATGACCTCCGCGAGTACGTGGCGGGAGACGAGATCAAGGACATCGACTGGAAGGCGAGCGCGCGAACGGGGCAGCCGCTCGTGAAGCGCTACGTCGCCGAGCGGCGCCACCGTGTGCTCTTCGCCGTCGATGGTGGCCGCAACATGGCGGCGATCTCGGCGAGCGGCGAGCCAAAGCGAGAGGTGCTCGTCACGGCCCTGGGTGTTCTTGGGTATCTCGCCATCCGGCATGGTGACGACGTCGGCCTCGTGACGGGCAGCTCCGAGGGCATCAGGCAGCTCCCGTTCCGCAGCACGTCGTCCGCGCTCGAGCGGATGCTCCACGCGGTCTACGACTCGGTTGGACTCGAGACGGCGACCAGTGACATGAACGCGGTCCTCGACCGAGTCCGGCTCACGGTCAGACACCGTGCGCTGCTCGTCGTCATCGCGGACGAGTTCGACTGGGACGAGGAACGTGCTGCTCTCGTGCGTCGGCTCGCGGCTCAGCACGAGATCGTCTGGCTCCAGATCACGGATGCCGAACCCCATCAGCGGGGCGCCCGCGGCGAGCTGGCCTTCGACGTGGAAGGGCACTGGGCGATGCCGAGCCTCTTCGGCGGGGACCGGCTCCTCGAGCGCGAGTTCGAGTACGCGGAGCAGAAGCGAGCGCTCGACATGGAGCGGACGTTCGAGGCGAACGCGGTCTCGTACGCGGAGATCGCGAGCGAGCAGCAGGTCGCGCCGACGCTCCTGGCGCTCTTGAAGGCGAGGGCGAATGTTCGTCGCTGATGTCCAACCGCCGGAGGGAACCGTCGTTCCCGTCATCGACTACGCGCAGTTCTGGCTGGTTCTCGGGTTCCTGATCTTGGCGTCCATCGTCGCGTACTACTTCCTCGTGGTCTTCCTGACTCGACCGCGCCCGCCGAAGGCCGCCCCGGTGCTCCCGGCCGCGAGACCGCCAGTCCACGCGCTGCAGCAGGAGTATCTCGAGCGCGTGGACGAGGTCGCCCGTCGTGCGGCAGCCGGCGAGCTGACGCCACGACGTGCTCACGCCGAGCTGAGCGTGCTCGTGCGTGGTTTCGTCGCTGCCGTCTCGACTGTTCCGGCGGACAAGATGACACTCACCGACTTGAGGCGCACCGAGCTCCGGGGGGTCTCGCACACGGTCGGCCAGTACTACCCCATGGTCTTCGGGGCGCACGATCCGAGCGGCACAGCCGCCGGGATCGCGGCTGCGCGGGAGGTGATCGCGACATGGCGATAGCGATGTGGTGGGTCAGTCTGTCGCTGATCGCAGTGGCGGCGGCCGTCGCGGCCATCGCCTGGTGGCGCGCCCGCAAGCGTGGGCAGTCCGGCGCTCTTCCCGTCGCCAACTCCAGGCGCCTCACGAGGCTCCCGGCGTATCGGCGAGCGTTGCTCCGATACTCGAGTCTCATGACCGCGGTCGGGGTCGTGCTCGCGATCCTCCTCGCCGTGACGAGCGTCGCGGCCGGCCGCTGGGTGTACCAGCGTGTCGAGTCGCCGGAGAAGTTCAACCGCGACATCGTGCTCTGCCTCGATATCTCGGGCTCCATGGTCGACTACGACGTCGAGGTGCTCGACAGGTACCTCGAGATGCTCCCCGGGTTCGACGGGGAGCGCATGTCGCTCATGCTGTGGGATGCGACGGCGGTGCAGCTGTTCCCGCTGACGGACGACTACGCGTTCGTCGAGACCCAGCTGCAGCAGGTGCGGGATGAGATGGAGTCAGCCTCGGGCGGGTCCAACAGCGAGTACTCGTTCGCCCAGGGCACGCAGGGCGCTGCAGGTGCGTCCCTCGTCGGCGATGGCCTTGCCTCCTGCGCGATGACCTTCGGCGAGTACGATCCGGCCGCCGACGACGGAAGGTCCCGGTCCATCATCTTCGCGACGGACAACGCGGTGAACGGCGACCCGCTCGTCTCGTTCCCGGAGGCCGCCGAGTACACGGAGGAGCGGGGGATCACCATCTACGCGCTTGATGCCAACCAGTTCGAGGATGCGTTCGCGGACCAGTTCCGGACGACGATCCTGCAGGCGGATGGCAGCTACTTCAAGCTCACCGACCCAGCCAGCGTGTCCGGCATCGTCGATCAGATCACGAGCGAGCAGACCTCGCTCATGGTCGGCCAGCCCCAGCTGCTCGTCACCGACCGGCCGAACGTGTGGCTCGTGCTGATGCTCGTCTTCGCATCCATCTACGTCGTGCTGGCCTGGAGGCTCCGACTATGACCTGGAATCCCATACTTCCCCCGGTGCTCCTTGCGCTGGTCGGCATGGTCCTGCTCGGCTTCTGCGTCTTCGCGCTCGTCAGGGCATCCGATCGACGCCGGCGCGACAACTGGGTCCTGCGCCTCGCCGCCTGTGCGCTGATCGTGGTCGCCGCGTTCCGCCCTGGCGTCGGCAGCGCTCCGGCGCCGAACCTCCAGAGCGAGGTTGACGTGCTCTTCGTGGTCGACACGACCGCGAGCATGGTCGCGGAGGACTGGGACGGTGCACCGCGGCTCGACGGCGTGAAAGCGGATATCTCAGCGCTGACGGCCGCGCACGAGGGTGCCAGGTTCGGGCTGGTGACCTTCGATGCCGCCGCCGTCCAGCGGCTGCCGTTCACCGCCGACACGACCGCGCTCGACGCTCTGCTGCAGACGCTGCGTCCGGAGGTCACCCAGTACTCCCGTGGCAGCTCCATCTCCATCGCAGAGCCGCTGGTCCGGGATGTGCTGGAAGCGGCCGCCGAGGCCGAGCCGGAGCGCGCGAGGCTCGTGTACTACCTGGGCGACGGTGAGCAGACAGCCGAGACGGAGCCGGAGTCGTTCAGCGCTGTCGCGGGCTATCTGGCCGGGGGCGCCGTGCTCGGCTATGGCACTGAGGAGGGCGGGCCCATGAAGGCGACTGCTGGCACGCTCGCGACGGACGAGCCGAGCTACATCCTCGACGGACAGGGCCAGCAGGCTCGCTCCGTCATCGACACGGCGGCTCTGCAGACCATCGCGGACGACCTCGCGCTGCCGCTCGAGGTGCGCGAGCCTGGCACCGAAGTGGTGCCCGCGGAGGTCGACGGCACGAGGGTGACGAAGACCGGCGGCAGCGCGGAGACGGCGTTCGAGGTGTACTGGATCCTCGCCGCGGCCGCGTTCCTCCTGCTGCTCCGAGACGTCTGGGAGTCCGTGAAGCATTCGATCGAGCTCAGCAGAGCAAGGGGAGGAACGGCATGAGTCCTCGCCGGAAGAAGTCGGGCGGTGCCCTGCCGGTGGCCGCCGTCGCCGCGAAGCGCAGGCGCAGGTTCATCCTCTTCAGCATCCCGTTCGCGCTCCTGGCGGCCGCATTCGCGACGAAGCTGATCAGCATGTCGATCATCGCCGACCGCACGGTGTCGCTCTACGCCGACTCCGAGTACGAGGGGAGCATGAACTCCGCGCAGCAGCAGAAGTTCGTGAACATCCTCGAGAGCTGGAAAGCCCCGTACAACACGGGCACGTCGATGCTCCAGCTGGGGCTGCTCGACGAGGCGCGCACCGAGCTCGAAGCGGCCCTGCCCATGGCCGAGCCTCCGCAGCAGTGCCCGATCCGCGCGAATCTCGCCATCACGATCGAGCGCCAGGGCGATGCGCGACTGGCCGCGGACGACACCGCAGGGGCGGTGGCGCTCTGGCAGGAGGCGCTCGCAGTCCTGGATGCCCGCGACCCGAGTTGCGCGTCCACCGAATTCGAGCCCCCGACGGTCGAGTCGAGCGAACGCATCCAGCAGAAGCTGCAGCAGCAGTCGGAGGCGCAGGAGCCGAACGAGGGGGAGGAGCCCCCGGAATCGACGCAGTCACCGGAGATGACCGAGCTCGAAGAGCAGCTGCTGGAGAATCAGCAGGACCGACAGGACGAGCTCGACCAGGAGCGCGGCGAGACAGAGGGTGATTCGCTGTACGACAAGCCCTGGTGACGCAGATCGGTGCCCGCGGTCGAGCAGCCCTCTGCCAGGGTCCAGCGCGGCCAGCGCGTGGGCCCTGGCACGACTAGCATTGGCCGGGTGACTACTCGCCTCTCCAAGCTCTTTGTCCGCACGCTCCGCGAAGACCCCATCGACGCAGAGGTGGCAAGCCACAGGCTCCTCGTGCGCGCCGGCTACATTCGCCGCCAGGCGCCAGGCGTCTTTGCATGGCTGCCGCTCGGTCTCAAGGTGAAGCGCCGCATCGAGCAGATCGTGCGCGAGGAGATGGAAGCCGCGGGTGCCCAGGAGGTTCATTTCCCAGGCATCCTGCCTGCCGACTTCTACGAGGCCACGGGGCGCCTCGACGATTTCGGCGACGGGATCTTCCGCTTGGAGGACCGCAAAGGGGCGCCGCTGGTGCTCGCGCCGACACACGAGGAGGCCTTCACGCTCGCCGTCAAGGACCTCTACTCCTCGTACAAGGACCTGCCGCTCGCGATCTACCAGATCCAGGACAAGTACCGCGACGAGGCTCGTCCCCGCGCTGGGCTGCTGCGCGGCCGTGAGTTCACGATGAAGGACGCCTACTCGTTCGACATCGACGACGCCGGTCTCGACATCAGCTACCAGGCTCAGCGAGACGCCTACGAGCGCATCTTCGATCGCCTCGGACTCGAGTACGTCATCGTCGCGGCGAACGCCGGCGCGATGGGCGGCTCGCGGAGCGAGGAGTTCCTGCACCCCACACCCGTCGGCGAGGACACCTTCGTGCGCTCACCCGGCGGCTACGCGGCGAACGTCGAGGCCTACGCCGCGCCGGCTCCCGTTGCAGTGGACCCCAGCTCGACCGGGGCCGCGACCGTCTTCGATTCGCCGGACACGCCGACCATCGCGACGCTCGTCGCACAGGCGAATGCGGTCGTCCCGAAGACCGGGGACCGCGACTGGACCGCGGCGGACACACTCAAGAACGTGGTCGTGGCACGTCTCCACACAGACGGCACCCGCGACCTGGTCGTCGTCGGCATCCCCGGCGACCGTGAGGCCGACATGAAGCGCCTCGAGACGGCCCTTCAGCCTGCCGGGGTCGAGGCTGCGACTGCGGAGGACTTCGCGAAGCACCCCGGTCTCGTTCGCGGGTACATCGGACCATGGTCGGCCGCGGGCCAGGTGCTCGGTGAGGAGTCGACCACCGGTGTGGCGTACTTCCTCGACGAGACGGTCGCGGACGGCTCCAGCTGGATCACCGGCGCCAACATCGCTGGCAAGCACGTCCACTCGCTGGTCGTCGGACGGGACTTCACGGCGGATGCGCGCATCGGCGCCGCCGAGGTCCGTGACGGCGACCCTGCCCCCGACGGCAGCGGAGCCATCACGACGGCTCGCGGCACGGAGATCGGGCATGTCTTCCAGCTCGGTCGCAAGTACGCGGAGGCCCTCGGGTTGAAGGTCCTCAATGAGCAGGGCAAGCTCACAACCGTGACGATGGGGTCGTACGGCATCGGCGTGACCCGCAACCTCGCGCTCATCGCCGAGGCCAACCACGACGACCGTGGTCTCATCTGGCCTGAGCAGGTGGCGCCTTTCGACGTGCAGATCATCGCAACCGGGCGCAACGAGGAGCCGTTCGCGGTTGCGGAGGAGCTCTCCGCCGCGTTCGACGCCGCCGGCCTCGACGTGCTCTACGACGACCGGAAGAAGGTCTCACCCGGCGTCAAGTTCGGGGATGCGGAGCTCCTGGGCGTTCCGTGGATCGTCATCGCGGGCAAGGGCGCCGCCGAGGGCCAGGTCGAGCTGTGGAACCGCCGGACGAACGAGCGCGACGCGGTCGCCAAGGACGAGGTGCTGGCGCTGCTGCAGTCCAAGCGCGCCAGCTGAGGGCGGTGCGGGACGAGGCGCCGCGTCGCCTCGTCCCGCGTGCCTGGCCTGAGGACGAGTCTGCCCCGCATGGGGTAAACTCGTCCTTTCATCTGAATAGAGGGAGCGCCATGAAGATCGACCTTGCTGTCCTGAGGATTCTCGAGCGAGAGCGTGAGATTCCGTTTGAGGAACTTGCCAGCATTCTCGAGCAGGCGATCCTGACCGCGTACGAGAAGCACGTCTCGCAGGAACTGGGCCAGGACGTGCCGCCGGCCTCGACCCGGGTGCACCTCGACCGCAAGAGCGGCGAGGTCAACGTCTTCGTTCCCGAGCTCGACGACGACGGCGAAATCGTCGGCGAAGCCCAGCTCCCCGCCGACGACTTCGGCCGAGTTGCCGCGTTCGCCGCCAAGCAGGTCATCAACCAGCGCATCCGCGACATCGGCGACGACAAGGTGCTCGGCGAGTTCCGCGGACGCGAAGGCGACATCATCGCCGGCGTCATCCAGCAGGGGCCGAACCCCCGCATGATCCACGTCGACCTCGGAACCGTGGAGGCGATCCTGCCCCCTGAAGAGCAGGTGCCGGGTGAGGACTACTCGCACGGCCGCCGGCTGCGGGTCTTCGTGACGAAGGTCGAGCGGGGCAGCAAGGGTCCCCAGATCACCGTCTCCCGCACCCACCCGTCTCTTGTGCGCAAGCTCTTCGCACTCGAGGTTCCTGAGATCGCGAGCGGCGTCGTCGAGATCGTGTCGCTGGCCCGTGAGGCCGGTCACCGCTCGAAGATCGCGGTGCGCGCGACGCAGGAGGGCATCAACCCGAAGGGCGCGTGCATCGGTGAGCTCGGGGCACGCGTGCGTGCCGTCACCAACGAGCTCGGCGACGAGAAGATCGACATCGTCGACTACTCGGATGATCTGCCGACGTTTGTGGCCAGCGCACTGAGCCCTGCCAAGGTCTCGAGCGCGTTTGTCATCGACCGGGCGACCAAGGCCGTCCGGGCACTTGTTCCGGACTTCCAGCTGTCGCTCGCGATCGGCAAGGAAGGCCAGAATGCACGTCTCGCGGCCAAGCTCACGGGGGCGAGAATCGACATCCAGCCCGACTCGATCCTCGAAGACGGAGACGAAGCGCGCGCAGAGGGGTAGTATGTCGTCTGTACGAACGTGCGTTGGATGCCGTTCGCGCTCCGCACGGAGTCAGCTCCTCAGGGTTGTGCTCCGTCAGGGAAGCCTCGAAGTCGATATCTCGGCGAGTCTTCCAGGGCGCGGAGCCTGGATCCATCCGACCGCGGAGTGCACCAGGCTAGCGATCGAGCGGCGCGCATTCTTGCGGGCCTTCAAGACCGGCACGGTGGACACCGAGGCGCTCAGCAGGCACGCGAGCACACTGGAGCAGGGCGAACGCACTGCTCCTACCACGAGAAAAGGCTGATCGGACCATGGACTAATCATGAGTGACTCACGATGAGGCACATCCGACTTTAATGGTCCGCTCCTGTTTGGGCGGGCCCCAGACAGGAGAAAAGTGGCAAAACCACGCGTACACGAAATCGCCAGCGAGATGGGCGTCGACTCGAAGACCGCCCTCAAGACTCTGCAGGACATGGGCGAGTTCGTTAAGAGCGCATCGTCGAGCGTCGAGCCCCCCGTGGCCCGTCGCCTTCGCGAGGCGCTGAAGACCAACGCAGCCGGTGGCGCACAGCCGCAGGCCGCGGCTCCCGCGGCATCGAAACCCGGCTCCCCGCGTCCCGGTGGCGCGACGCCGTCGAGCGTGCGCCCGGGCACGAAGCCCGGACCCTCCGCCCCCTCGGCGCCGGCCGCACCCGCTGCGCCCGCCGCGACGCAGAAGGCTGCCGGTTCCTCGGCTCCGACTCCCGGACCGAAGCGCAAGCCTGAGCCAGCACCGGCTCCGGCCGCAACTGAAGCTCCGGCTCCGGCTCCCGCAGCTGCCGCGCCCGCGGCTCCGGCCGCTCCCGCAGCCGAGGCTGGCGCACCGAAGCCGAACGCGCAGCGTCCCGCTGCTCCCGGCGACGCCAAGCCTGCCCAGGCCGAGGGCGGCGCAAGCCCCTCGATCCCGCGCCCCCGCGGCCCGCGTCCCGGACCCCGTCCGGGCAACAACCCCTTCGCGTCCAGCCAGGGCATGGGTCGTTCGCGACCCGGCAACAACCCATTCGCCTCGAACCAGGGCATGCGCCCCGGTGGCGGCGCCGGTGGCGGCCCCCGTCCGGGCGGCGCAGGCGGGCCCCGTCCTGCAGGTGCAGGCGGACCCCGTCCGGCAGCTCCGCGTCCCGGTCAGCCCCGCGTCCTCCCAGGTGCCCGCCCCGCGGGTGCGGGCCGGCCAGGCGGTCGTCCGGGTGCAGGTGGCGCTGGTGGCGGACGCCCAGGTGGCGCTCCAGGCGCCGGTGGCGGTTTCGCGCCGCGTCCAGGTGGCGGCGGAGGTCGCCCTGGTGGCGGCGGTCGCGGTCGCGGCTCGACGGCCGGAGCGTTCGGTCGTGGCGGCGGCAAGTCGAAGGCGCGCAAGTCCAAGCGGACGAAGCGGGCAGAATTCGAGATGCGGGAAGCCCCGAGCGTCGGCGGCGTCAAGGTTCGTCGCGGAGACGGCTCGACGCCGATCCGCCTGCGCCGCGGTGCCTCCATCTCGGACTTCGCTGAGAAGATCGACGCCAGCCCAGGCGACCTCGTGACGGTGCTGTTCCACCTCGGTGAGATGGCGACCGCAACGGAGTCGCTCGACGAGGCCACGTTCGAGGTCCTCGGCGAGGAGCTCGGCTACCGCATCCAGATCGTCAGCCCCGAAGACGAAGACCGCGAGCTCCTCGAGGGCTTCTCGATCGACCTCGACCAGGAAGCAGAGGACGAAGGAGACGACGTCCTCGAGATCCGCCCGCCCGTCGTTACAGTCATGGGTCACGTCGACCACGGAAAGACGCGCCTCCTCGACGCGATTCGCAACGCGAACGTCGTCGAAGGCGAAGCCGGTGGCATCACGCAGCACATCGGTGCGTACCAGGTCTGGCACCAGCACGAGGGCATCGAGCGCGCCATCACGTTCATCGACACGCCAGGTCACGAGGCCTTCACGGCCATGCGTGCCCGTGGTGCGCAGGTCACCGACATCGCGATCCTCGTGGTCGCGGCGGATGACGGCATCATGCCGCAGACGGTCGAGGCGCTCAACCACGCCCAGGCTGCCAACGTGCCGATCGTCGTCGCGGTCAACAAGGTGGACAAGGAAGACGCGAACCCGTCGAAGGTCCGCGCGCAGCTGACCGAGTACGGGCTCGTCGCCGAGGAGTTCGGTGGCGACACGATGTTCGTCGACGTCTCCGCTCGCAACAACCTCAACATCGACAGCCTCATCGAGGCGGTCCTCCTGACGGCTGACGCAGGTCTCGACCTTCGCGCCAACCCGAACAAGGAGGCGCGCGGTATCGCCATCGAGGCGAAGCTCGACAAGGGACGCGGTGCGGTTGCGACCGTCCTCATCCAGTCGGGAACGCTGCGGGTCGGCGACCCGATCGTCGCCGGAACGGCGTACGGCCGCGTCAGGGCCATGCTCGACGAGAACGGCCAGGTCGTCACCGAGGCTGAGCCTTCGCGCCCGGTCCAGGTGCAGGGCCTCTCGAGCGTTCCTCGTGCAGGCGACACCTTCATCGTCACGGAAGAGGACCGCACCGCGCGTCAGATCGCCGAGAAGCGTGAAGCCGTCGAGCGCAACGCGAGCCTCGCGAAGTCCCGCAAGCGCATCAGCCTCGAGGACTTCACCCGTGCACTCGAAGAGGGCAAGGTCGAGTCGCTCAACCTCATCATCAAGGGTGACGTCTCCGGTGCCGTCGAGGCACTCGAGGAGTCGCTGCTCAAGATCGATGTGGATGACTCGGTGCAGCTGCGCATCATCCACCGCGGTGTCGGCGCCATCACGGAGTCCGACGTCAACCTCGCCACGGTCGACAACGCCATCATCATCGGCTTCAACGTGCGCCCCGACACGAAGGCGCGCGAGCGTGCCGCTCGTGAAGGCGTGGATGTCCGGTTCTACTCGGTCATCTACGGAGCGCTCGAGGACATCGAGAACTCGCTCAAGGGCATGCTCAAGCCCGAGTTCGAAGAGGTCCAGTCGGGTGTCGCCGAGATCCGCGAGGTGTTCCGTTCCTCCAAGTTCGGGAACATCGCCGGATGTATCGTGCGCAGCGGAACGATCACGAGGAACGCGACTGCTCGCGTCATCCGCGACGGCATCGTCATCGCGGACAACCTCGCGATCGACTCGCTCCGCCGGTTCAAGGACGACGTCACCGAGGTCCGCACGGACTTCGAGTGCGGTATCGGCCTCGGCAAGTACAACGACATCCAGATCGGCGACGAGATCGAGACGACTGAGCTCGTCGAGAAGCCGCGCGTCTAGCTGTCGACCGAGCTGCCGCGCTGCCTGAAGCGCGGCGCGTACTCGGGGCGGGGTCCTGGCCAACCGGCCGGGGCCCCGCCTTCAGGTTCTGCGCAGTTTGAGACACCGCAGACGCATTTGACTGTCTGCATCAGCACACGAGAAAGTAGCCATCATGGTCGATCATTCACGGGCCCTGCGACTCGCAGACCGCATCAAGGTCATCGTCGCGAAGACCCTCGAGCGAGGCGTCAAGGACCCGCGGCTCGGGTTCGTCACGATCACGGACGTGCGCGTCACGGGTGACCTGCAGCATGCCACGATCTTCTACACCGTCTACGGCGACCAGAAGGAGTGTCGGGACACCGCCGCGGCGCTCAGGAGCGCGACCGGGATGCTTCGCACGGAGGTGGGCAAGAACATCACGTCGCGCCTCACCCCGAGCCTCGAATTCGTGCCGGATGCGATCCCCGAGAACGCCGACGCCATCGCGGCGCTGCTGCGGGAAGCACACGAGCGTGATAGCGCATCCGCGGAGCAGGCCAAGGGGGCAAGCTACGCGGGTGACGCCGATCCGTACGAGAAGAAGGACGAGCCCGAGGACGCCTGACGCTCCTCTGCTCACTGCTCCAGCGTTCGCCGGTGACTGCTCAGTCGCCGGCGAGCGCTATCTCCGCCGCTTCGCGTTCCACGATGAGTCCGTCGCTCTTCAGCGAGGCGATCGCACGCGTGAAGCGGTCTGCATCCGCACCGGATGGGGCGAGGTGCTGCTGCAGGAACGCGATCTCCACGCCGCCCGGGATCGACCGGAGCTCGCGGAGCACCAGGCCTCGCATCTCACGGTCGGAGCCGGCGAACGTTGCCTGGCGCTTCCTGGCGGCGCCGTTGGAGGCTGGCCGGCCAGCTCGGAACCACGCGCACAGGCCCATGACGGGGCACTCCTCGCACTTCGGCCGCTTTGCGGTGCAGACAACGGCACCCAGCTCCATTGCTGCGGCGTTCCAGGCGTTCGCGGCGTCGGGATCCGCGGGGGAGACTGCCCGCATCTCCGTGGCGTCGCGCACGGCAGACGGCCCCCACGGAGTCTCCACGCCCCCGAACGCGCGCGCGAGCACTCGACGAACATTCGTGTCGACGACCGGCTCAGGCACGCCGTAGGCGAACGACATCACGGCTGATGCCGTGTAGGGACCGACGCCTGGCAGCGCGAGCAGCTCCTCGCGTGTGCGCGGGACGGCGCCAGCGTGGTCAGCCACGATCGAGCGGGCGCACGCGAGGAGCCAGAGAGCTCGGCGCGGGTAGCCGAGCCGATCCCAGAACCGGAGCACTTCGGCCTCCGATGCGGAGGCCATCGCAGCTGGCGTGGGCCAGCGGTCGATGAAGTCGAGCCATTTCGGTTCCACTCTGGCGGCCTGGGTCTGCTGCAGCATCGTCTCGCTCACGAGCACACCCCACGGCGTGGTCGTGGGCAGGCGCCACGCGAGCGCGCGATGGCCGCGGTCGAACCAGGCGTTGATGGCGGCCGTCACCGTGGAGCTGTGGACCGCGGACGGGGAGAAGTGGGGTTGCCCGCGCTCGATGTCGTGGACGAGCTCCGCGAGGGTCGCGTTCACCGGAGCGGGCAGACCGAGCGCGCGACCGTGGGCGACCACGGCTCCATTGAGTGCGTCGATCTCTGTCGCCTCGCCGCGGCGGATGCTCTGCAGCGTCGATGCGTAGTTCGGCGTCGGACCGAAGGCGGCGGACAGCTCGCGCGCCAGTCGCTCGTTCCGAGCGTTGGCGTCGCCCGGCTCGCGAGGTTGGCTGTTCGCGAGAGATGCGAGCGCCGCGTCGAACGGGCCGACCTCGACGTGGATTGCGCCACTGGCCGCCGCGACGGTGAGCAGCTCGCCCATGCTCGCAGCGAGGACGCTCAGGAGGGTTGGGTGCTCACCCACTTCCTGCACGCTGAGCCCGGTGATGGCCGGCAGCGCGTTGACCTGATTGATGAGGAGCTTGCTCCACAGCGCTGAGGCCAGGTCATCGGTGGCCGGCGCCTCGATCGCGGGTGACAGATCCGCTGCGAGCTGCGCGAGGCGCGGAGCGTCGGCGCTGGATGCCGTTCCGAGCGTCAGTGATCCAGCCGCCGTTGCCCGGACCTCATCGGACGAGGGCCGGTTGACGGCGAACGTGGCAAGCCCTCCTGCGACGAATCCACTCCTCAGCGCCTCCGGAATCGATGTGAGCATCCGTTCGACGGTCGACGCACCCTCGAGGCCGTTCTGCACGACGACCGTCACGGCGCGAGCCACCGCTTCGAGGTGCGGCTCGACCGCGCGCACGGTGTCCTGCGCCTTCACGGCGACCAGGATGAGGTCGAACGCTCCGGAGAGCTCTCGGCGCGTCGCGAGCTCTGCGTCGTGCGTGCCGAACGCGCCGGTGAGCACGAGGTGCCGTCGGTCGGCGGGGGACACCCGCGCGTCATCTCGCTCGACGAGCACGACCTCGTGCCCTGCTCGATCCAGGAGGAGCGCCAGCGTACCCCCGACCGCGCCGGCGCCGATGACCGCAACCCGCATCTGATCTCCTCCGCGCGTGTGGAAGGGCGGTCGCCGGGATATCCCGGCTCCGTCCGGTGGCCGGGAACGAGCCTACGGGCACCGTAGGATATTGGGGACATGACGACTCCATCTTCCGGCCCAAGCGGTGTCCTCCTCCTTGACAAGCCCCAGGGGCCGACGAGTCACACGCTCGTCGCGATGACGAGGCGGGCGCTCGGGACGCGGAAGGTCGGCCACGCCGGCACGCTCGACCCGATGGCGACCGGACTCATGATCTTGGGCGTGGGCGGCGCCACGCGTCTCCTCACCTACTTCGTCGGCGACGACAAGGAGTACTTCGCGACGGTGCGTCTGGGGGTCTCGACGAACACCGAGGACGCGGAGGGGGAGGTCACAGCCACTGCCCCCGCGTCAGCTGTCGCGGCGGTCACCCCAGAGCGTGTGGAGGCGGCGATGTCTGCGCTTCGTGGGCCGATCAGCCAGATCCCCTCCGCGGTGAGTGCGATCAAGGTCGACGGGGTTCGTGCCTACAAGCGCGTTCGCGACGGCGAGGCCGTGCAGCTCGCAGCCCGCGACGTGACGATCTCCGAGCTCGAGCTCCTCGATTCGCGGTCGACGACCGCAGAAGAGCAGCCCGTCCTCGACCTCGACATCCGTGTCTCCTGCTCGTCCGGCACCTACATCAGGGCCCTGGCACGAGACCTCGGCGCTGCGCTCTCCACGGGTGCGCACCTGACGGCGCTCAGGCGCACGCGCGTCGGCGATTTCGGCATCGAGGATGCGGTCGCACCGGACGTGGACGACCTCGGAGCGCGCCTCCTGGCGCCGGCGCAAGCTGCGCTCCGACGGTTCCGCGCCTTCGAGGCGACCGCCGAGCAGGCTGCCGACCTCAGAAACGGCAAGAAGCTGCGCCTCGATGCGGGCGCCGACGACGGGGTGCTCGCCGCGATCGACCCGGACGGCGACCTCATCGGCATCGCCAGAGCCAAGGCCGGCGTGCTCAAGTCGGAGTTCAACATGCCGACGGAGGCCAAGGCGTGATCGACTGGTTCACCTGGACGCTCTGCCTCGTGAGCGCCGCAGCCGGTGTCTTCTGCGTCATCGCGGGCGCCGCCGGCCGCAAGCCCGGCGATGTGACGGTGGGCGCCGTCGCCCTCGTCGAGCTGCTGCTCGTAGCGCAGCTCGTGATCGCGCTCATCGCGCCCGCCACGGGGAATGCGCCGGTCGGGGACGCCCTCGAGTTCTGGATGTACTGGGTGGTGGCGGTCATCATCCCGCCCGCGGCAGTCTTCTGGGGTCTCGTCGAGCGCACACGGTGGTCGACCGTGATCCTCGGCATCGCCGCCCTCACCGTCGGCGTGATGGTCTTCAGGATGCACCAGATCTGGATCGGCGCCAGCCCGTTCATCGGGGCACAGGCGTGAGCCGAGCCGAGCGCGAGCCCGGCAGCGACGGCGGGTACCAGGGTGCGCGGGGCTCGGGGCGAGTGCTGGTCGTCATCTACGCGGTGCTCGCGCTGGCGTCGATCGGCAGGAGCTCGTACCAGCTGCTCTCCAAGCTCGGCGAGGCGCCTCTCGCGTACTCGCTCTCCGCGGCCGCGGCGCTTGTGTACCTGCTCGCCACGATCGCGCTCGTCCGGCGCGGGCGCGTCTGGAATCGAATTGCCTGGTTCACGATCGTCTTCGAGCTCGTCGGCGTCCTCGTGGTCGGGTCGCTGACGGAGTTCCACCCGGAACTGTTCCCCTCCGACACCGTATGGTCGGACTTCGGGGTGGGCTACGCGTATATTCCTCTTGTGCTCCCGATCCTCGGCATCGCGTGGCTTGAGACGGGACGATCGAGACGAAAGAGGGAACGTGCGGCTGTTCACTGACCTGGCTGAGCTGCCTGTCGAGCTCGCGCCGAGTGCCATCACCGTCGGCAAGTTCGACGGCGTGCACCGCGGCCACCGGTGGCTGCTCTCGCGTCTCGTCGACGAGGCCTCCTCGCGCGGGCTGGAGCCGGTCGCGGTCACCTTCGACCGCCATCCGCTCTCGCTCATCACGCCTGGCGTCGAGCCAGAGCCGATCACGTCGCTGAGCCAGAAGATCGACCTGCTCGCCGAGACCGGCTTGGGCTCGACGATCGTCCTGCCGTTCAACGACACCCTCGCTGGCATGAGTCCGGAGGCGTTCGTCCGGGATCTGCTCGTGGGTACGCTCCGGATGCGGCTCATCGTCGTGGGACAGGACTTCCGTTTCGGCGCCAAGGGGGCCGGCGACGTCGCTCTGCTGCGCGAGCTCGCCGCCAGCTGCGGATTCGAGATCGTCATCGCCGATGACGAGATGGCGGAGGACTCGCGCTCGCACGCCGAACGCCGCGCATCCTCGACCTGGGTTCGCGAGCTCCTCGGAGCCGGTGAGGTCCGTGCCGCCGCCGAAGTGCTCGGGCACAACCACACCGTGACGGGGGAGGTCGTCCACGGCGCGAAGCGCGGTCGGGAGCTCGGGTTCCCGACGGCGAACCTGTCGCCGGAGCTCGAGGGCCTCATTCCAGCCGACGGGGTCTACGCGGGCTGGTTCAGGGGCGGGGATCTGAGCGCTCCGGCGGCGATCTCGATCGGCAACAACCCCACCTTCGACGGGGTGCCCCGCAAGCAGGTCGAGGCGCACCTCATCGGCGAGACGGTCGACCTCTACGGGCTCATGGCCCACGTGGAGTTCGTCGAGCGGATACGCGGCATGGAGAAGTTCGACAGCATCGACGCGCTCAAGGACCGCATGGCGCTCGATGTCGTCGAGGCTGCGGAGACGCTCGGCGGCAGCTACGCCGTCTGAGTCGCACTTCCGGGGAGATTCGACAGATCGTCGGCGCCCGCCGGAGGCCGGACCGACCGTCTCAGCGTGGGCACCGTGGGACGTGCCTAGTCGTCGAGCTGCACGCTGCGCCCGAAGAGCTTGAGCACGAGCTGCGCCGCGGTCCCCTCGACCACAGGTCCCTTGTCGCCGATCTGCCACCGCGCATCTGTCGCGCGGAGCCGATTGCGCTTCGCGAGGGACGCCGCCGAGCTGAGCGGCACCCGCGTGCGCACGAGGGCAACCGCGCTCGTCGACCGTGGGCTGAGACGGATCCGCAGACCGAGCGCCTCGGTCATGTCGTAGGTGTGCACGACCGCCTCGGTGAGCTCGGAGATACCGGCTCGCGTCGGGGAGACGACCTTCGTGGCCGCGATGGAGCGGATGCGCGCGACGAGTTCCTCGGTCGGGGCTGCTCCCTCGCGCTTCGCGATGTCGTCCAGGTAGGCGTCGACCCGCAGTCCCTTGCGGAATACGCCCTTGGACGCCTCACGCACGAGGGAGGATGTGGGGGAGCCGAGTCTCCAGGCGAGGTGCCCGGCCACGTCACGAACGCTCCAGCCGTCGCACTTGCTGGGAGTCTCCCATTGTTCGGGCGTCAACCCTGCGAGCAGCGTGGCGGTGCGGTCGAGCGTCGTCGCGATGTGAGCGCTCCAGTCGCCGGCGACCCGCTTCGACGGCGTGAAGTACGGCCGGTCGGGATCTGGGAAAGGGCGTTGTGGCACCTGACGATTATCGCACCCGCGCGGAGTCTGTGCGGGGCAACGACACGTCGTTCCCGAGTCGAAACCTGCGGGTCGCCTGGCGTACACTGTCAACGCTGGTGTCTGAGGGAATCTGAACTCTCCTCGAGACCTGCATGACATCCGGGAGCTCGTCACTCGAGTGGGCCGACGCCCGCCTCACTGCCGGTCGCCGCGTTCGGCGCCGATGCTGCGACCTCCGCCCGGCTCAACTTCCCGATCCCTGCCACGTTGCATAAGGAGGGGCATGTCTCGTAGGACACGCGCCCAAGCCGGCGGTCGCGCCGGCGTTCACACGGCGCCACGCCACCGTAAGCCCGTCGACAACACCGGCGTCATCCCTCAGCTCGCCAAGGCGGCGCGGGAAGTCGAGGCCTCCGCTCAGCGAGGCAAGGTCTCGCCGTCGAACCGCACGAAGTTCCAGGTCATCGCCCTGCTGATGCGCGAAGAGCGCGCGAAGGCGAAGGAGTCGACGGAGCTCGGCGAGCACGACAGGGCCGAGGCGCTCAAGCGTCTCGACGGTCTCGCCTCGATCCTCGCGAAGACCGCTGCCCGTGACACGTCGCTCATCAGCCTGCTCGAACCGGGCGCTCCTGTCAGCGAGGCGGCGAAGGCCCTGCGCAAGCAGATGCTCTTCGCTGGCGGCATCGAGATGGTCGTCGACGAGCAGCCGGAACCCGAGACCCAGGCGGAGAAGCTGCCGCCGGAGATCGCGCAGCGTCAGGTCCTTCCCGGGTCCGTCAAGGCGCGGACGCGTTCCAACCCGTTCCTCGCTCCCGTGCTCACCAGCGTGAACACGACGACGCCGCACTATTCGCGCCTCTCCAATTGGGAGCTGCTCGGGCCGCTGCTCCGTGCCTTCGAGACCGGTGCGGGCGGCAACGCGGCTTCGATGGAGCTGCCTCCTGCCCCTCGGTGGGACCGAATCTCCCCGCCAGGGCAGGAGCTCATGGATCACCAGGCGAGGCTCCTCGCGAGCGTCGCCGAGGGGCACAGGGCGTACCTGCTCGCCGACGAGCCCGGACTCGGCAAGACCGCGCAGGCACTGCTCGCGGCGTCGGTCGCCGACGCGTATCCGCTGCTGTGCGTCGTCCCGAACGTCGTGAAGACGAACTGGGCACGCGAGGTCCAGCGATGGACCCCGAACCGCCGCGTCACCGTCATCTCCGGTGACGGTCAGGGCATCGACGCCTTCGCGGACGTGTTCGTCGTCAACTACGAGATCCTTGACCGCCACCTGGGGTGGCTCACCTCTCTAGGGTTCAAGGGCATGGTGCTCGACGAGGCGCACTTCATCAAGAACCTGCAGTCGCAGCGGTCGCGGTTGGTCATGCAGCTCGCGAACAGCATCCGCGCGCGCGTTCCAGGCGCAGACCCGCTGCTCATGGCGCTGACGGGAACGCCGCTCATCAACGACGTCGACGACTTCAAGGCCATCTGGCAGTTCCTCGGCTGGCTCGAGGGCGATCGGCCCTCCCAGCTGCTGCTCGATCGCCTGGACGAGACGGGACTCGTGCCGAGCGACCCCGGCTTCCTCGCCGCCGCGCGACAGACGGTCATCGATCTCGGCATCGTGCGCAGGCGGAAGATCGACGTCGCGGCGGACCTCCCCGCGAAGCGTGTCGTCGACATGCCTGTCGAGCTCGACTCCGACGAAGGCCGGAGCATCCGAGCGGCGGAGGCGGCGCTCGTCGCGCGCCTCCTGGAGCGCTACCGCCGGATGGCGTCTGCCGCGGGTCTCGAACCCGGCGTCGTCGACCTCGATCGGGTGCGGATGATCGCACGACAGGAAGTCGAGGAGTCGAAGGCCTCCTCGACTGGAGCGAGCATCTTCACCATGCTCCGCACGATCGGTGCCGCCAAGGCGCGCCTCGCCGCGGAGTACGCGGGGCAGATCGCGCGTTCGGCCGGCAAGGTCGTGTTCTTCGCGAAGCACATCGAGGTCATGGACGCGGCCGAGCGCACCTTCGCCGAGAACGAGATCTCATCCGTCTCCATCCGTGGCGACCAGTCGCCAGCGGCGCGCCAGGCCGCGATCGATGCCTTCCAGAACGACCCGAGCGTGCAGGTGGTCGTCTGCTCGCTCCTCGCCGCCGGCGTCGGCCTCAACCTGCAGGCCGCGTCTGACGTGGTGCTCGCCGAGCTCAGCTGGACCGCAGCCGAGCAGACTCAGGCCATCGACCGCGTGCACCGCATCGGTCAGGAAGAGCCGGTCACGGCGTGGCGCATCGTCGCGGCCCAGACCATCGATGCCCGCATCGCGGAGCTGATCGACGCCAAGCAGGGCCTCGCGCTGCGGGCGCTCGAGGGCATCGACGCGGGTGAGCAGTCCGCCGACAGCATCCAGGTGGATGCGCTGGCGAGTCTCCTCGAAGCGGCGATCCGAGGAGCGCGCCGGCAGTAGGCTGAGGTCAGCGCGGAAACTCAGACGACGAAGTTGGAGGACCATCAGGTCATGTCAGAAACGCAGGAATTCCGTGTCGAACGCGACTCGCTCGGCGAGATGCGGATCCCCGCAGGTGCCTACTGGGGCGTGAACACCGCGCGTGCCCTCGAGAACTTCTCGATCAGCCGACGACAGATCAGCGTGTACCCGGACTTCATCGTGGCCTACGCGCAGGTCAAGCAGGCGGCGGCACGTGCGAACCTCGAGATCGGCGTGCTCGATCAGGAACGCTCGTGGCTCATCGATCGCGCCTGCCAGGACATCATCGACGGCAAGCTCCACGAGGAGTTCGTCGTCGGTGTCATCCAGGGCGGCGCGGGCACGAGCACGAACATGAACGTGAACGAGGTCATCGCCAACCGAGCGCTCGAGCTCGCCGGCCGGCCGTTCGGCGACTACGAGTTCCTCTCGCCGAACGACCACGTCAACCGCTCGCAGTCGACCAATGACACGTACCCGAGCGCCGTCAAGGTGGCGCTCGTGCACGCCACCGAACGGCTCATCGACGAGTTCACGCTTCTGCAGAACGCGTTCCGCGTCAAGGGGAGCGAGTTCAAGCACATCCTGAAGATCGGTCGCACGCAGCTGCAGGATGCGGTGCCGATGACTCTCGGCCAGGAGTTCAGCGGCTTCTCGACGACGATCGGCGAGGACATCGAGCGCCTGCGCGACGTGCTGCCGCTGCTCCTCGAGCTCAACCTCGGCGCGACGGCGATCGGCACCGGCATCACGGCGGAAGCGAGCTACGCGTCCGCGGTCATGCGACAGCTTCGCAAGATCACGGGCTACAACGACCTGCAGACGGCGCACGACCTCATCGAGGCCACGAGCGACACGGGCGTCTTCATGTCGCTCTCGAGCGTCATCAAGCGCACGGCGATGAAGCTGTCGAAGATCTGCAACGACCTGCGACTGCTGTCGTCCGGCCCGCAGGCGGGTCTCGGCGAGATCAACCTGCCGGCACGCCAGGCAGGTTCGTCGATCATGCCGGGCAAGGTCAACCCGGTCATTCCTGAGGCGGTCAATCAGGTCGCGTTCGTCATCGCGGGTGCCGACGTGACGATCTCCATGGCCTCCGAGGCCGGTCAGCTGCAGCTCAACGCGTTCGAGCCCGTCATGCTGCACACGCTCATGCAGAACTCGGCCTGGCTCCGCAGGGCAGCCCGCACCCTGCGGGTGAACTGCATCGACGGCATCACCGCCAACGAGGAGCTTCTCGAGTCCAGGGTCTCGAGCTCCGTCGGCGTCGTGACGGCCCTGACGCCGTACATCGGCTACTCGGAGGCCTCGAAGCTCGCGAAGGAGGCCCTCAACACGAAGGCCACCATCGCGGACCTCGTCGTCGAGCGGGGGCTCCTCAGCCGAGAAGAGGTCACGAGCATCCTCTCGCCTGAACGCCTCTCGGGTATTCAGGCCGTGACGAGTGCCATCCCGATCATCACGCAGGCTCAGGCCACGGCGCTCGAGGACAGCCTCGACCGAGCCGACCTGCGCGACTTCTCGTAGCGTCCGCCCGTCGCTCGCGAGGCGCGCGTCTTGCAAGGAGTTCGGCCCCGCCGGTGCGCGTGCACCGGCGGGGCCGAACCGGTCAAGCCTCGTGAGGTCAGTTGGACGGCTTCTCGTCTGATGCGGCGGGGGCGTCGTCGGCGCGAGCCGCGTGGCGGGGCGACGCCGTCTCAGTGGGGGAGAACATGGCGTCCGCGTCATCGTCCTCGAAGGTCTCGAGCACGTCCTCGCGGGCCTGGCCGGCGCGGACGAGCGTCTGCACCTGGGACTCGATGCTCTTCTCGACTTCCTCCTCGACCCGACGCTTGACGTCGTCGAACCCATCGTCGACTCGCTTGCGCATGTCCTCGAGCTGCTCGTCCACGCGCCGGCGCATGTCCTCGAGCTGGGTGTCGCTGCGTCGCCGCAGATCCTCCGCCGACACCGTCATGCGCTCGGCGAACGCCTTCGACTTGCCGCCGATGTCCTTCGCGACCTCTTCTGCATGCACGCGACTCGTGCTGATACCAGCGATGAAGCCGACAGTGGCACCGAGAAGGAATCCGAGACGCATCATGGGTCCCAATCTACCGTGCGACTGCCGCCGCCGACTGGCCGTTCGCTCGACGCGCCCCGGCTTGGCTAAGCTGACCGCAGCGTGTCGACGAGACGGGGCAACCCGCGCGCGCCGCGATCCCGGCAGCCCCTGATCCGGACACCCACCCAACGCACGGAGGACCATCGATGAGCAGTGCCACGTCCGTCGCGCCGAAGAAGCGTCGGAGGCTGACGCGCGGCAGGCTCACCTGGCTGCTGCTGCTCGGCTTCGCCGTCCTGCTCTCCGTCGGCGTCGTCGCGTGGCTCTTCAGCGAGCTGCGCTTCGCCGCCCTCACCATGGCCATCCCAGCCCTCGTCCCGCTCGGCCTCGTGCTCGCCGCAGTCTGGTGGCTCGACAGATGGGAGCCGGAGCCCCGCATCCTGCTTGCCTTCGGGCTGTTCTGGGGAGCAGGCGCATCCGTCGTCGGCACCCTCGTGACGGGCGGGATGATGCTCGACGTCGCGCGGTCCTACCTGTCGACCGAAGGTGACGTCAGCAAGTTCTCCGTGCTGATCCAGGCGCCCGTCTCGGAGGAGGCCATCAAGGCCGTCGGGCTGTTTCTGATCCTGGTGTTCGCGAGGCGACACTTCGACAGCCCGCTCGACGGGTTCAGCTACGCCGCCGTCATCGGGGCCGGCTTCGCCTTCACCGAGAACATCATCTACTTCTCGCAGGCAGCCGACTCCGCCGCGGGTTTCGCGTCCACGTTCATCGTGCGTGGCATCCTCTCGCCGTTCGCGCACGCCCTCTTCACGGGCATCACCGGCATGGCGATCGGCTGGGGAGCCCGGCGCGGCGGATGGATGCGCCCCGTCCTCATGGGGCTCGGCGGCCTGGTCATCGCGATTCTCGCGCACGCCTTCTGGAACGGAGGCAGCCTTCTCATCCTGCCGCTCCTCGGCGTCGACCCCACCAACCAGTTCGGATGGCTCATCTTCTACCTCGTCGTCCAGCTGCCCATCTTCCTGCTGCTCGCCTGGCTTCTCGTGAAGCTGCACGACCGCGACCGTCTCATCATCGTCGACCGGCTCGGCGAGTACGCAGACGCCGGTTGGTTCACGACCTCAGAGGTCGCCATGATCGGTGACTGGAGCGCACGGGAGCAGGCCTTCGCGTGGGCCAAGTCGGTGAGCCCCGAAGCTGACCGCGCGATGCGTGGCTTCGTGCAGGACTCGTCCCGCTTGGCCTTCGCCCGCGAGCACGCGCGTGTCAACAAGCGCGATCCGAACCGACGCGTCGTGGAGAAGCGGATGCTCGACCGCGTCAAGGAGCACCGCTCGCAGCTTGCCGCGTTCGGCGTCGCCGGCACCAGGTCGGCCGCGTCGTGACCGCGCCTCAGCCACAGCAGGGTGCCTGGGCGGCAGCCGGCGCGCAGCGTCAGCTCGACCCGCAGTTCGCGGTCCCGCAGCCCCCGACCAGGGGCGAGCTCGCGATGCGCATCACCACGATCGTCGTGATGAGCCTCGCGGCGCTCATCATCGCCGTCGTCCTCTTCCTCGCCTACCTCGGCAGCAGCGACGTGGTGCTCCTCGGCAGCGTCCTGGCCGCCCTCATCCCGCTCTTCGTCGTTTGGATGGTCGTCTGGCTCATCGACCGCTGGGAGCCGGAGCCGCGCATCCTGCTCATCGGGGCGGTGTTCTGGGGCGGCGGCATCGCGGTCGGCGGTGCGCTGCTCACCGGCCTGCTGCGCGAAGCGCTCCTGCCCGGCGCGCTCCCGGCCTGGTGGGGGCCATCCGTCGAGGCTCCCGTCGGCGAGGAGATCTGGAAGGGCCTCGGCCTCATCGTCATCTATGCGGTGGCTCGGCGCCACTTCAACGGCCCGACCGACGGCCTTGTCTACGGTGCGCTGCTCGGCGCCGGGTTCGCCTTCACCGAGAACATCCTCTACTTCTCCTCGATGTGGCAGGAGGCAGGCGTCGGCGGGTTCGTCGCCCAGTACTTCATCCGCGGTATAGCCCTTCCGCTTCTGCACCCGATGTGCGTCTCCCTGACGGGGATCGGCATGGGCATCGGCGCACGCCGCGGTGGCTGGGGATCCGCGCTCGGCGGCTTCGCGCTCGGCCTGATTCCCGTCATGGGACTGCACGCGCTCTGGAACGTGGGCTCCGGCCTCGTGCAGCAGTCCGCGGGCATCCTCGGCCTCATCCTGTTCTTCGCCGTCGTGATGGTGCCCATCTTCATCGCCTGGATCGTCACGATCTTCCTGCTTCGGAGAAGAGACGCGCGCATCATCGTCGACCGACTCTCCGAGTACGCGGCCGTCGGCTGGTACTCGCCCGCGGAGATCAGAATGCTCTCGACCATGCGGGGCAGGTCGAGCGCACGCGCCTGGGCGCGACGCTCAGGGAAGCGCGCTGACAAGGCCATGCGTGACTTCATCACGGAGTCCACGCGTCTTGCCAGTGTGCGTCACCAGGTCGTCCTCGACCCCAATCGGACCAGCAAGCTGCTGGACGAGCGGCTCTTGCTGCGCCGTCTCGGCGAGCTTCGCGGCGAGCTCATCATGGCGCAGGCGCAGCCGCACGGCGCGTCATCCGGGACTCGTCCAGGCTCCGGCGCTTGGATGTAGGACATGACAAACACTGATCGCACCAAGCCAGAAGTCGACTTCCCAGGTGGAGAGGCACCAGCAGAGCTGGTCATCGAAGACATCATCGTGGGCGACGGGGCAGTCGCGGAGCCGTCCTCGACGGTCGACGTGCACTACCTCGGCGTCGAATTCGAGTCGGGGGAGGAGTTCGACTCCTCGTGGAACCGTGGCGAGTCGGTCAACTTCCCGCTCAAGGCGCTCGTGCGCGGCTGGCAGGAAGGCATTCCCGGCATGCAGGTCGGTGGACGGCGCAAGCTCGTGCTCCCACCCCACCTCGCCTACGGCGCGGCAGGCGGAGGACACCCGCTGTCCGGCAAGACGCTCGTCTTCATCATCGACCTGCTGGGTGTGAGCTGAGCCTTCGAACCTGATATGCTCTTTCGGTTGCCGTGAAACGGCCGCGGATCAAGAGAGCTCGCACACTGTGTGCTGAGCGCCGCGCAACGAAAGAGAAGGGGGTCTGTCAATGGCACTAAGCGCTGAGGGCAAGAAGGCCATCATCGAAGAGTACGCAACGCACCCGGGTGATACTGGCTCCCCTGAAGTTCAGGTTGCCATCCTCTCCACGCGAATCAAGGAGCTCACCGAGCACCTCAAGGAGCACAAGCACGACCACCACTCGCGTCGTGGTCTCCTGCTGCTTGTGGGTCAGCGTCGTCGTCTGCTCGGCTACCTCGCCGACGTCGACATCGCGCGTTACCGTTCGCTCATCGGACGACTCGGCCTCCGCCGCTAAGCACTTGCTGCGAAGAGCCCCTGCCATCGGCAGGGGCTCTTTTCGCGTTCGACGGGCTGACCGCGTGCGAGAAGTCGAACCGTCTCGGCGGTGGCCGCTCGCCGAGGCGCGACTAGGCTGTCGTCATGGCAGCCTCTCGCACCCCAGCTCAGCACCAGGCAGGTTCAAAGGGCCAGGCAAAGGCCGCATCCGACGGCGATGGAGCCCTCGTCGATGGAAGCAAGGCTGCCGATGGCTCGAACGGTCGCTCCCGCAGATCCGCCCAAGGAACTCAGACCGCGTACCGCCTGAACCGGGCAGGTATCCCGGACACGACTCCCGAGATCGACGAGCTCGCAGAGCTCCGAGACGAGGACCCGCTCGGCGAGGCCTGGCGGCACGGTTACCCGTACGACACGAAGCTCCCGCGCAAGGAGTATGAGAAGCAGAAGCGCGCACTGCAGATCGAGCTGCTGAAGCTCCAGACCTGGGTCAAGGAGACCGGCCAGAAGGTCGTCATCATCTTCGAGGGGCGTGACGCGGCAGGCAAGGGCGGGGCGATCAAGCGCTTCATGGAGCACCTGAACCCCCGCGGTGCACGCACCGTCGCGCTCGAGAAGCCCACGGAGAAGGAGCAATCGCAGTGGTACTTCCAGCGCTACGTCGAGCACCTGCCGTCCGGTGGCGAGATCGTGCTCCTCGACCGCTCCTGGTACAACCGTGCTGGCGTCGAGCGCGTCATGGGCTACTGCACGCCGACGGAGTACCTCGAGTTCACCCGGTCGGCTCCTGAGTTCGAGCGGATGCTCGTGAACTCCGGCACCACGATCATCAAGTTCTGGTTCTCCGTCGGTCGGGCCGAGCAGCTCGCTCGCTTCGCCGCCCGGCGGGACGACCCGGTGCGCCAGTGGAAGCTGAGCCCGACCGACCTCGCCTCGTTGGACAAGTGGGACGAGTACAGCGAGGCCAAGGAGGCGATGTTCTTCTACACGGACACCGCGGAGTCGCCGTGGACGGTCGTCAAGTCCAACGACAAGAAGCGGGCGAGGCTCGAGGCCATGCGCTACGTCCTCTCGCAGTTCGACTACCCGTCGAAGGACGAGGGCGTCGCGCACGCGGCCGACAAGAAGATCGTCGGATCCCCGAGCAAGCTCTACGACGAGGGGGAGAAGCCGACCGGTGAGTTCCCGCTCGTGACGGAGCTGCCTCGAGCGTCGCGCAAGAAATAGGGCCAGGTCTGCAGTGTTGCGCGGCTCGTCGGCAATCGCCGCACGGGTTCCAGCTGCTCGGCGCCTCCGCTGGTAGAGTTGATGTCGCAAACACTCAAGATACGCGGGGCGGCGAGTAGCTGGTCCTCGGTGGTGGGTTCCTGTCGTGGCTTCGCGTCGAAGCGCGAACAAGACAGAGGTCTTCTACTGACGATCAGCCCGGGATGACCCGGTCGCGCTTTCCCTTCGCGTGCACACGCAAAAGGAGGAGACCTCTTGGAAGGTCCCGAAATCAAGTTCTCTGAAGTCGTTCTCGACAACGGCAAGCACGGCCAGCGCAAGATCCGCTTCGAAGCAGGGCGCCTCGCCCAGCAGGCGCAGGGCTCCGCCGTCGCCTACCTCGACGACGAGACCATGCTGCTCTCGGCCACGAGCATCTCGAAGAACCCGAAGGAGAACTTCGACTTCTTCCCGCTCACGATCGACGTCGAGGAGCGCAGCTACGCCGCCGGAAAGATCCCCGGATCGTTCTTCCGCCGTGAGGGTCGCCCATCGACCGAGGCCATCCTGGTCTGCCGCCTGATCGACCGCCCCCTGCGCCCGTCCTTCGTCAAGGGCCTGCGCAACGAGGTCCAGGTCGTCGTCACCGTGCTCTCCATCGCACCGGGCGAGTTCTACGACGCCCTCGCCATCAACGCCGCGTCGCTCTCGTCGCAGCTGAGCGGCGTGCCGTTCTCCGGCCCGATCGCCGGTGTGCGTCTCGCGCTCATCGACGGCCAGTGGGTCGCGTTCCCGAAGTTCGAGCAGCTCGCTGACGCGGTCTTCGACCTCACCGTCGCCGGTCGCCTCGTCACCAAGGCTGACGGCACCGAAGACATCGCCATCATGATGGTCGAGGCCGAGGCCACCGAGCACGCGTGGGGCCTCATCCAGGCCGGCGCGCAGAAGCCGGACGAAGCGGTCGTCGCACAGGGCCTCGAGGCGGCGAAGCCGTTCCTCACGCAGCTCGTGAAGGCACAGCAGGAGCTCGCAGACCAGGCCGCGAAGCCCGTCGTCGAGTACCCCGTCTTCCTCCCGTACACGCAGGAGGCGCTCGACGCCGTCACCGCGCTCTCGCACGACGGCCTCGTCGACGTGTACCAGATCGCCGGCAAGGTCGAGCGACAGGACGCGGACGACGCCCTCAAGGCGAGCGTCAAAGAGCAGATCGCCGCGAAGATCGAAAGCGGAGAGCTCGACGCCTCCGTCGCCGGTCAGGTGTCCGCCGCGTACAAGACCGTCACGAAGGACGTCGTCCGCGGACGCATCCTCCGTGAGGGCAAGCGCATGGACGGGCGCGGCGTCGCCGACATCCGCCAGCTCGACGCAGAGGTCGACGTCGTGCCTCGCGTGCACGGCTCGGCTATCTTCCAGCGCGGCGAGACGCAGATCCTCGGCGTCACCACGCTGAACATGCTCAAGCTCGAGCAGCAGATCGACTCGCTCTCGCCGATCACGTCGAAGCGCTACCTGCACCACTACAACTTCCCGCCGTACTCGACGGGTGAGACCGGACGCGTCGGCTCGCCGAAGCGTCGCGAGATCGGGCACGGCTTCCTCGCCGAGCGCGCTATCGTGCCGGTGCTCCCCAGCCGCGAGGAGTTCCCCTACGCGATCCGCCAGGTCTCGGAGGCGCTCAGCTCGAACGGCTCGACGTCGATGGGCTCGGTCTGCGCCTCCACGCTGTCGCTCCTCAACGCCGGCGTGCCGCTGCGCGCGCCCGTTGCCGGCATCGCCATGGGCCTCGTCTCCGACGAGGTCGACGGAGAGACGCGCTACGCCGCCCTCACCGACATCCTCGGCGCTGAAGACGCACTCGGCGACATGGACTTCAAGGTCGCCGGCACGGCCGAGTTCGTGACGGCCATCCAGCTCGACACGAAGCTCGACGGCATCCCGACGTCGGTCCTCGACGGCGCGCTGACCCAGGCTCGGGATGCTCGCATCCAGATCCTCGACAAGGCGATCAACGCAGTCATCGACACGCCGGATGAGCTGGCAGCCACGGCTCCGCGCATCATCTCGGTCCGCGTGCCGATCGACAAGATCGGCGAGGTGATCGGGCCAAAGGGCAAGGTCATCAACCAGATCCAGGACGACACCGGCGCCGACATCTCGATCGAGGACGACGGCACCGTGTACATCGGCGCTGTCGATGGTCCGTCCGCCGAAGCCGCTCGGGCAGCGGTGAACGCGATCGCGAACCCGACCAACCCCGAGGTCGGCGAGCAGTACCTGGGCACGGTCGTCAAGATCGCGTCGTTCGGTGCCTTCGTCTCGCTCCTCCCGGGCAAGGACGGCCTCCTGCACATCTCCGAGGTGCGCAAGCTCGCCGGTGGCAAGCGCGTCGAGAACGTCGAGGACGTGCTCGGAGTCGGCCAGAAGATCCTCGTCGAGATCACCAAGGTCGACGACCGTGGAAAGCTGTCGCTCGCCCCAGTGGTCGAGGAAGCAGCAGCTGAAGAGGGCGTCGCCCTCGAGGCAGGCGCCGAGTAACTCCGGCCCCGTATCGCCGAGACGGCCCCGCGCATCCCTGCGCGGGGCCGTCTTGCTGTCCTGCGGCTGCGCTTCCGCCTCGCTGCTGGGAGTTCCCACGTCGCTGACGCTCGCACCGCTCGGACGCTCTAGGCTTGACTGGTTATGCGCGATGCCATTGAACTGCCACTTGACCTTCCCGAGATCGAAGCACGTGTGTCGAACGGCGGCCTCTTCCGCCGATCCGTCCTCCCCAGCGGCGTGCGCCTCCTGACCGAAGAGGTCGTCGGGGCCGCCAGCTCCAGCATTGGGCTGTGGGTGCCGGTCGGCTCGCGCGACGAGCAGCCTCACGAGTACGGATCCACACACTTCCTGGAGCACCTGCTCTTCAAGGGGACGCCCTCGCGTACCGCCTTCGAGGTCTCGGCCGCGTTCGAGAGGGTGGGCGGCGAAGTCAACGCGCAGACGGCGAAGGAGCACACGCTCTACCACGCCAAGGTTCGTGATGCGGACCTGCCAATGGCCGTCGACGTGCTCAGCGACATGATCACCTCGAGCGTGATCGACGCGGCGGAATTCGAGATCGAGCGCGGTGTCATCATCGAAGAACTGGCGATGGCCGACGACGACCCGAACGACGTCGTCTGGGAGCGCTTCTACGAGACGCTGCTCGGCACGCATCCGCTCGCGCGACCTATCGGCGGGACCCCGGCCTCGATCAGGGCGGCCGAACGCGACGCCGTCTGGAGCTCCTACCGCCAGCACTACCGTCCCGAGGAACTCGTCGTGACGATCGCGGGCGCGGTCAAGCACGACGAGGTCCGTGCGCAGCTCGAGAGGAACCTGAAGGCCGGAGGGTGGGACCTCGACGTGCCGTCCGCCCCCGTGGCCCGTCGGGAGACGGCCCTGCAGCCCGGGTCCGCAGTGCCCACCGGCCCGCTGTCCGCCATCGACCGCCCGCTCGAGCAGCTGGCGCTCGTCATCGGCGGGCAAGGCATCACCCAGCTCGACCCGCGTCGGGAGGCGTTCGGCCTCATGCACCGGATCTTCGGCGGGGGCATGTCGTCGCGCCTGTTCCAGGAGATCAGGGAGAAGCGCGGGCTCGCGTACTCGGTGTACTCCTTCGGCGGAAGTCACTCAGACCTCGGCGTCACGGGCATGTACGCCGGATGCGCGCCAGACAACGTGCTCGAGACCGTCCGAGTGCTGCGCCAGGAAGCCGAGAAGCTCGTGCAGGACGGTGTGACGGCCACGGAGCTGGCGGATGCGAAGAGCGCGAGCGCTGGCGGCTCCGCGCTGGCGATCGAGGACGCGGACACTCGCATGTCGCGCCTCGGCCGCGCGGAGATTCACACGGGCCGGTTCTACGACCTCGAGGCGGCACTCTCGAGAGTCGAGGCCGTGACACTCGATGAGGTGCAGTCGGTCGCCGCCGACATGTTCAGCGGCGAGCTCGTCGCATCCGCTGTCGGTAAACTGTCGTCCGAAGCAAGGACCGAACTGGAGCGCCGCTGATGTCGCACTACCTCTACCTCGTCAGACACGGCGAGCAGGAGAACGCAGAGCACGGTATCAACGACGGCCCGCTCTCCGAGCGAGGCCGTGCGCAGGCCCACCTGATCGGCCGTCGTCTTGCCGCCGTCCCGCTCAGCGAGACCTACACCTCCCCGCTCGATCGTGCCGTGCAGACGAGCGCGATCATCGACCAGTACACGAGCGGCCCGGCGGCTCTCGAGTCGACGCTGCTGTTCGACTGCATCCCCACTGGACAGGACGGCGCACCCTCCATCTACGACGGCTTCTTCGGCGGCATCGGCGATGAGGTCATCGAGGCGGGTGTCGCGCAGATGAGTGACGCCTACGACACGTTCTTCAGCAAGAGCCGAGACGATCGGCACACGCTCCTCGTGACCCACAACTTCGTGATCGGCGAGTTCGTGCGTCGGGTCGTCGACGCTCCAGACTGGCGCTGGCTCGGGCTCAACTCGGTGAACACGGGGCTGACCGTCGTGCGTGTCCGCACGCGCAAGCCCGCGGAGCTGCTGCTGTTCAACGACCAGGCGCACCTGACTCCGGAACTTCGCACGGGCGTCAGCGCCTCGATCGCGGTCTGACCACTCGCGGCGTTCGGCGCCGCCGCGCAGCCAGACGCTCCCTCCACAGCGACCTGGACCGACGGCGGTTGCCCGTACCCTTGGAGACATGGAAACTCAGGTCGCCGTGCTCGGCGCATCCGGTCGCATGGGAAGCCTCGTGGAGCGCATCATCGACTCGACGGAGGGGCTTGCGCTCCACGCGAGGCTGACGAGTGCCACTCCGCTTGAGGAGATGCTCGGCGCCGACGTGCTCGTGGACGTGTCGCACCTCGACGCCTCGGAGATCGCGGTGCCGTTCGCGCTCGAGCACGGGCTCGATGTGGTCGTCGGCACGAGCGGGTGGGATGAGCAGCGCATCGCGAGCGTCGCGGCGGTCGTGCCGGCCGGACGAGCAGCCGTGTTCGTCCCCAACTTCTCGCTCGGCTCCGTGCTCGGCACGGCGCTGGCGAGCGTGGCCGGCCGGTTCTTCGACTCGATCGAGATCCTCGAGGCCCACCACGACAAGAAGGTGGACTCCCCGTCCGGGACGGCGGTCCGCACCGCGGAGCTCATCGCGGCAGCGCGAGAGCACCCGCTGAGCCCACCGAACGCCGACCAGGAGGCGCGAGGACAGCAGGTCGCAGGCGTGCCGATCCACAGCATGCGTCTGCGCGGTGTTGTCGCCGACCAGCAGGTCGTTCTCGGGGGAGCTGGGGAGGTGCTCACGATTCGACACGAGACGATCTCACAAGAGGCGTATGTGCAGGGCATCAGGCTTGCGATCGGGCACGCGCGGTCCTCACAGGGCACGACGGTCGGCCTTGACGATGTGCTCGGCCTCGGCGAACTGCTGGGCAGAGCGTGAAGCGCAACCTCGCTACCAAGCTGGGCGTCGCGGCTGTCACACTGCTCCTGCTGCTCTACGTCGTCTTCGTCGCCGGCATGGCGGTCTCCCTGTTCGCTGGCGATATCGTCGCGAAGATCATGGGCGCGGCGCTCATCGTCTTCCCGGTCCTCGCGGTCGTCTTCATCGCACGCGAGCTGCTGTTCGGGATGCAGACGGAGCGGCTGCTCCGGCGCCTCGCTGACGCAGGGGAGCTGCCGGAGGACGACCTGCCGAAGCGTCCGAGCGGCCGAGTCGTGCGCGAGGCCGCCGACGAGGACTTCCCGAAGTGGAAGGCCGAGGTCGAAGCCGCCCCCGACGACTGGCGTGCCTGGATGCGCCTCGGGCTGGCCTACTCGGCGTCCGGAGACCGGAAGCGAGCGAGGTCAGCGCTTCGGGAGGGTATCCGCCTGGAGAAGGTGCGCCCCGAGGTGGCGTGAACTGCGCTCAGGCTCAGGTCAGACACCGGCCCCCAGCTCCGGCTCGAACTCAGGAGACTTCAGCGCGAGCTCCACGGCTTGCGTGGCGGTGCGGTCCTTGAACGCGAATCCGGCGTCGAGGAGGCGCTTCGGACGGATCTGCTGGTCGGCGAGGAACAGCTCGCGGCCGGCTTTCTGCAGGGTGAGGTCGATGAGGGTCGACGGCGCCTTCAGCTTGTAGGGGCGACCGAGCTCGGTCGCCAGCTGCTGCTGGATCTCGTCGGCCGTCGCGGGGGTGGGACCGACCAGGTTGTAGGCGCCTTGCGCGTCGTCGGATTCGAGCAGGAACCTGAGGGCGCGCACCTCGTCGCGGAGGCTGACCCACGGCCAGTGCTGCGTGCCGTCACCCAGCTGGGAGAGGAGCCCGACGCTCGCCAGCGTCTTGAGGACCGTGAGGACTCCGCCGCGGCCCAGTACGAGCCCCGTGCGGGCGAGAACCACCCTGGTGCCCTCCGGCGCCGTCTGCGCCGCGCGCTCCCACCGGTCGACGACGCGGGGCAGGAACTCGTCGGTCTCTGGAAGCAGGGAGTCCTCGTCGAGGACCTGACCTGGCCGGTCGCCGTACGCGCCGGAAGCCGAGCCGTTGATGAGCAGGGTCGGCGGGTTCGCTGACGCGGCCATCGCAGCAGTGATCGTGAGCGTCGCATTCACGCGCGACCTGAGGATCTCCTTCTTCACGTTGTAGGTCCACGGGAGCTTGCTGAGCGGTGACCCCGAGAGATTCACCACCGCGTCCACCCCGTCGAGCACCCTCGCGTCGAGGGTGCGCTGCGCGGGGTTCCATCGGAACTCGGTGCTGTCCTTCGGCTCGCGCCTGACGAGCCGCGTGACACGGTGGCCGTGCGCGTGGAGTTCCTCGATCAGGCTGTGGCCGATCATGCCGGATGCCCCGGAGACGAGAACGTGCTTATGGGAGGTCGCCTGGCTGCTCATGACTCAGACGGTAGTCCCCTCAGTTGGGCGGGAGCGCAACGCACGGTGGGGCTCGGGTGATGTGGCGACGGAAACCGCCTAGGCTGTCCGGGTGCATCACGAGACTCGCGCCCCGAGCTGGGCCAAGCTGAACGGCCATCTTGGCGCCTAGCGCCCTGCCTCTTGGCGAGCCGGTCCCGCCGAGCGGCGAGCTCCCGGCTCAGGCTCTCATCGGCGCCGAAGCACGCGACTTCGGCGTGTACATCCACGTGCCCTTCTGCCGTGTCAGGTGCGGGTACTGCGACTTCAACACGTACACGGCCGAGGAGCTCGGCGGGGTATCTCGCTCGAGCTACGCGGGTGAGGTCGAGAAGGAGATGGTGATCGCGGAGCGCGTTCTCGCAGGATCGCCCCGCCAGGTCTCGACCGTCTTCTTCGGCGGTGGGACGCCGACCCTCCTGCCGGTCAGCGACCTCGCGGCGATGCTCGATGGCGTTCGGAGCCGCTGGGGCCTCGCCCCTGACGCCGAGGTGACGGTCGAGGCGAACCCGGATTCAGTCGGCGAACGTGAACTCGCGCAGTTGCGCGAGGCCGGTGTGACCCGCGTGAGCTTCGGGATGCAGTCGGCGGTCCCGCATGTGCTGGCCGTGCTCGAGCGCACGCACGACCCCGCCCGCATCCCGATCGTGGTGGCTGCCGCCAAGAGGGTTGGGCTCGAGCCGAGTCTCGATCTCATCTACGGCACGCCAGGGGAGTCGCTCGAGGACTGGCGCCGTTCGCTCGACATGGCCCTCGAGCAGGAGCCGCTGCACGTGAGCGCGTACGCCCTCATCATCGAGGACGGCACGAAGCTCGCCAGGCAGATTCGCCGCGGTGAGGTGCCCGCCGTCGACGACGACCTGCAAGCGGACATGTACGAGCTCGCGGAGGAGCGCTTGGCTTCGGCCGGCTTCGAGTGGTACGAGGTCAGCAACTGGTCGCTGCGGGGCGAGCATCCGTCGCGCCACAACCTGTCCTACTGGCGCGACGCCGACTGGTGGGGCTTCGGACCGGGAGCGCACAGCCATGTCGGCGGAGTGCGCTGGTGGAACGCGAAGCACCCGAGCGCGTACGCGTCGAGGCTCGCCGACGGCATCACCCCGGCCATGGGGCGGGAGGTGCTCGACGAGGACACGAAGCGGTTCGAGCGCATCATGCTCGGGTCACGACTCCGCGAAGGACTCGCGATCTCTGAGCTCGACGATTCCAGTGTGGTCGCCGAGCTCATCGCCGAGTCGCTCGTCGACGGCAGGGCGGCGCTGCAGGGGAGGCTCGTGCCCACGCTGCGGGGCCGCCTCATGGCGGATGCGATCGTCAGGCGCATCGCCGTCTGAGACGTGCCCTCGTCAGCTGACGAACCGGAAGGTCACCGGGTAGCGGTACGGTCGGCCTTGATTGGCCTGCACTGCGCCGAGGATCGCGTACACGACGACGGCGACCCAGAGCAGCGGGTACAGCAGTGGCACGAGCAGGGCCAACGGTCCGCCGAACAGGGACAGCAGCGAGATGACCCCGATGCCGACGTAGATGATCGCGACGGTGATGCCGAAGTTGAGGGCTTCACGGCCCTCGCTGTTGGCGAGTGGGCCGCGCCGCCTCGTCACGAGCCAGAGGATCAGTGGGCCGACAGCGGGCGCGACGATGTTGAGCAGGTGATCGAACGTCGCGACGAGGCGGTCCCCGTCCGCCGTCAGCGGCGGTTCCGAGCTCGTGGCACCGCTCGAGTGCGGCCCGGCCTGCTGCTGGCCGTACTGCGGCTGACTGTACTGGGGCTGCTGTCCGTATGGCGCCTGCTGCCCGTATGGGGGCTGCTGCCCGTACGGGCCGGGCTGGCTGTACGGCTGGTGCTGAGCAGGATCCTCATTCCCAGGCTGCGGGGTCGGTGCGTTGTGATCGGACATGGGATTCCTCTCGACGGTTTTCACCCAGGCTATTTCGGTTGCTCGGTGACGGCCTGGGCATTCTGCCCCTGCCGTCGACCGAACGCGGTAGGATTGGCAGTCTCTGACTGGGAGTGCCAGATGGGCGCCCCGTCGAGGGCCAGCGGTCGGAAGCGGAAGGGGCATCGTGGTTTCGGACAGAAGCATGCAGGTGCTCCGAGTCATCGTCACCGACTACGTGACGAGCCGTGAGCCCGTCGGCTCGAAGTCGATCGCCGACCGTCACGACTTCGGCGTCTCAGCCGCGACCATCCGCAACGACATGGCGCAGCTCGAGGACGCGGAGCTCATCGTCGCCCCGCACACGTCCTCCGGGCGCATCCCGACGGACAAGGGCTACCGGCTCTTCGTCGACCGGCTTGCCGAGTTCCGACCGCTCTCGGGTGCGCAGCGACGCGCGATCGAGACCTTCATCGAGGGCAGCGAGGACGTCGACGAGGTGCTCGGGCGTTCGGTGCGCCTGCTCGCCCAGCTGACGAACTCCGTGGCGATCGCGCAGTACCCGTCGCTCGCGAACGCGTCGATCCAGCACGTCGAGTTCGTGCTGCTCTCGAGCAGGCGGGTGCTCACCGTCCTCATCACCGACTCTGGCCGCGTCGAGCAGCGCATCGGGCATCTCGGGGCTGAGGTGAGTGTCGAGCAGCTTCACGTGCTCCGCGATCGCCTCGCTGGTCGTCTCGTCGGCCGGACCGTCGCGCACGCATCCACTGAGCTGAGGGACGTGAGCGGCATCATGGGGCAGCAGGACGCGGAGCTCTTCGCGCCCGTCGTGGCCAACCTGCTCGAGCTCGTGCTCGCGCACCGCCAGGAGCGCCTCGTCATGGCAGGGACCGCCAACCTCGCCCGAACGGAACGCGACTTCCCCTCGAGCATCCTCCCGGTGCTCGAGGCGATCGAGGAGCAGGTCGTGCTGCTGCGCCTGCTCGACGAGCTCCACTCCAGCACCGAGGCCTACTCGGTCAGCATCGGCCAGGAGAACGTCGACCTCGGCCTCGGCGAGACGGCCATCCTGACCAGCGGATATCGCAGCTCTGGCAGCGATGCGCGCCTCGGGGTGGTGGGACCGACGAGAATGGACTACCCGCGGAATATCCAGGCCGTGCGGGTCGTTGCGAGTTACCTGTCACGGGTGCTCGACGAAAGACACCTGGACGCCTGACCGACACCGACCGGCTCGCCGGCGGTTGCACCCGGTGCCTGACAACACAGGCACACATTCACAGATGCAAAGAAGGAGTCGCCACTCTTGGCAGACCACTACGACGTGCTCGGCGTGAGCCGCGAGGCGTCCCAGGACGAGATCAAGAAGGCCTACCGCAAGCTGGCCCGCCAGCTGCACCCGGACGTCAACCCGTCCGCGGACGCCGCGGAGCGCTTCAAGTCCGTCACGCACGCCTACGACACGCTCAGCGACACCGAGCGACGCAGACAGTACGACCAGGGCGGACCGGACGGGCAGTCCTTCGGCGGCTTCGGGGACATCTTCGAGACCTTCTTCGGGCAGCAGGGTTCCCGGGGCCCGCGGTCGCGGGCAGAGCGCGGTCAGGATGCGCTGGTTCGCGTCGAGCTGGACCTCGACGAGGTCATGTTCGGCACGCACCGCGACCTCGAGGTCACCACTGCGGTCGCCTGCGAGAACTGCCAGGGAACGTGCTGCGCTCCGGGCACCTCGCCGACGACGTGCTCGGCATGCGGGGGAGCCGGTTCGGTCCAGCGTCAGGTGCGCTCCATCCTGGGCATGGTCGTCACGAACCAGCCGTGCGCGCAGTGCCGCGGCTACGGAACCGTCATCGAGCATCCGTGCGAGACGTGCCACGGTCAGGGACGTGTGCGCGCCAACGTGAGCATTCCCGTCGACATCCCCTCCGGCGTCGACTCCGGCCTGCGCATCCACCTTCCCGGCCGAGGCGAAGCCGGTCCGGCTGGTGGAGAGAACGGCGACCTCTACCTGGAGATCCGGGTCCGACCGCACGAGGTCTTCTCTCGTGACGGCGACGACCTGCAGTGCGTCATCGAGGTGTCGATGGCTGACGCGATCCTCGGCACCTCGACCACGGTCGGCGCCCTTGACGGCGATGTCGACCTGCAGATCCCGGCCGGCGTTCAGTCGGGCGAGGTCCTCACCGTTCGCGGTCGTGGGATCACGCGTCTGCGCTCGACGCACCGAGGCGACCTCGACATCGCGGTGCAGGTCGTGACGCCCGCGAAGCTCGACGGGAAGTCGCGCAAGCTGATCGAGGAGTTCGCGACCCGTCATCGTCACGAGGCACCGCGCCTCGCGCGCGAGAAGCAGGGGATGTTCTCGAAGCTCCGCGACCGATTCGGCCGCTGACATGGCCTGGCTCTACCTCGTTGAGGACCTCGACGAGGCGCTTCGTGCGGGCGACGTCACGCAGGTCCGCGGGGCGGAGGCCAAGCACATGGGCGTGGCGCGCATGCGCGTGGGCGAGCACCTGCAGCTCGGCAACGGGCGCGGCTTCGTCGTCGACGGCGAGCTCGCCGCACTCGAACGCGACCTGGCGGTCGTGAACGTCCTCCGGGCCAGCCGGGTTCCAGAGCCCGAGCCCCGAGTCGTCGTCGTGCAGGCGCTGGCGAAAGCCGGACGGGACGATCTCGCGGTTCAGGTGGCCACAGAGCTCGGCGCCGCGGCCTTCGTCCCCTGGCAGGCGAAGCGCAGCGTGAGTCGCTGGGACCAGAAGGCGGAGAAGGGCCGAGAGCGCTGGGCCGCCGTCGCCAGGGAGGCCAGCAAGCAGAGCCTGTCGCCGTGGGTTCCCGACGTCGCTGCTCTGCACTCGACGGCACAGGTCGCTGGGCTCGCCGCGGAAGGTCCGCTGCTGGTGCTCGACCCTCTCGGCGACATCTCGCTGAGAGACGCGCTCGAGGAGCGTCCAACCGCGGGTCTGGGGCGGCTGACGCTCGTCGTCGGCCCGGAAGGCGGGATCGACAGCAGCGAGTTCGAGACGTTCGAGGCTGCCGGCGGTCGCCGCGTGCATCTCGGCGCCTCCGTCCTGCGGACCTCGAGTGCGGCTCCAGCCGCCATCGCCGCGATCCTCGCCCTGAGCGGCTCGTGGGACTCGCGGCTCCGCTCGGGCGCCGAGTCGTAGGCTGGCTGCATGTCGAGTTCAGAGCCGTCCATCTTCACGCGCATCATCAACCGCGAGATCCCAGCCGACATCGTCTTCGAGTCGGAGCGGGTCATCGCGTTCAAGGACATCAGCCCGAAGGCACCCGTGCACCTCCTGGTCGTCCCGAAGACTCAGGAGTACGCGAACGTCTCCCAGCTGGCAGCCGGAGACCCCGAGCTGCTCGCCGAGGTCGTCGCCGTCGCCCAGGGGCTCGCCGACCAGCACACGGACAGCGAGTTCCGCCTCGTCTTCAACTCGGGAGCGGCCGCGGGCCAGACCGTCTTCCACGTACACGCCCACGTCCTCGGCGGAGGACTCTCGGAAGGATCCCTTGCCTAGTCAAGACAGTTCATCGACCCGCGGCGCCGAGCAATCGGGCGTCGAGGACGACTTCGTCGAGCAGACCACGACGGTGGAGGGGGTCGCCATGGTGCGTCTCCTCGGACCGGGGGACCGGCTGCTCAAGTCAGTGGAGCGCGAGCATCCACGCGTGCGGGTGCTCGCCCGCGGCAACGAGATCACCTTCAGCGGGCAGCGCGGCGACGTCGCGGCCGCTGAGGCGCTCCTGCGCGAGATCACCGAGATGGCCAGGAGCGGCGTCGACCTCGAGCCCGCCCAGGTCGAGCGCTCGCAGCGTCTCATCGATCGCGGCGAGGAGACCCCGACCGACGTCCTCGGACAGGCGATCGTCCAGTCCCGCGGCAAGATCATCCGCCCGAAGACGCTCGGCCAGAAGCAGTATGTGGATGCGATCGACGACAACACGATCGTCTTCGGCATCGGGCCGGCGGGAACCGGCAAGACCTACCTGGCGATGGCGAAGGCTGTCCAGGCCCTGCAGCGCAAGGAGGTCACCCGGATCATCCTGACTCGCCCTGCCGTCGAGGCCGGCGAGCGGCTCGGATACCTGCCCGGCACGCTCAACGACAAGATCGACCCGTACCTGCGACCGCTCTTCGACGCGCTCAACGAGATGCTCGACCCCGAAGTGGTCGTCAAGCTCATGGCGAGCGGCACGATCGAGGTCGCTCCCCTCGCGTACATGCGCGGACGCACACTCAACGACGCGTTCGTCGTGCTCGACGAGGCACAGAACACGACGCCAGAGCAGATGAAGATGTTCCTGACGAGGCTCGGGTTCGGCTCGAAGATGGTCGTCACGGGCGACATCACGCAGCTCGACCTGCCGATGGGGGCCTCCGGCCTGAAGCTCGTCACGCACGTGCTCGGCGGTATCGACGAGGTGCACTTCTCGCACCTGACGAGCGACGACGTCGTCAGGCACACCCTCGTGGCGCGCATCGTCGACGCCTACACCGAGTACGACCAGAAGAAACAGGCCGACGATCACCGTCGCCGGGACAGGAACGAGGGCCGATGAGCATCGAGGTCAACAACGAGGCCAGCTACGAGGTCGACGAGGGTGCTCTGCAGCGTGTCGCGGCGTACGCGCTCGACCAGCTGCATGTCCACGCCGAGTCCGAGCTCGCCATCGTTCTCGTCGAGGTCGGTCCCATGGAGGAGCTGCACGTGCAGTGGATGGGCGAGCCCGGTCCGACCGACGTGCTGAGCTTCCCCATGGACGAGCTCCGGCCAGGCAACGTCGACAGGCAGACTCCTCCGGGACTCCTGGGCGACATCGTGCTGTGCCCGCAGGTCGCCACGGATCAGGCCAAGGCCGCGGGACACTCCATGATGGACGAGCTGCTGCTGCTGACGACGCACGGCGTCCTCCACCTCCTGGGCTTCGATCACGCCGAGCCCGAGGAGGAGAAGCAGATGTTCGGGCTCCAGCGCGACATCCTCGTCGGCTTCCACCTCCAGGAGAGGAAGCGCGCCAGATGACCGCGGTTCTGCTCGTCGCCGCCATCGTCCTGATGGTGGCGCTGAGCGGACTGCTCGCCGCAACTGAAGCGGTCATCGCTCGCCTCTCCCGGCCCGAGCTCGAGCAGGTGGCGGCTGAGAGCCGCGCACGGCGCTCCATCGAGGCCATCGCCGCCGATCCAGGCGCGCACAGCAACGCGCTGACCTTCGCGCGCGTCCTGTTCGAGAGCATGTCCGCGGTGCTCGTGACGCTCATCCTGACCGACCTCTTCGACGTCAGGTGGCAGGCGTTCCTCGTCTCCGTGGCCATCATGATCCTGGTGTCGTTCATCATCGCGGGGACCAGCCCGAGAAGCGTCGCCCGCGCGCATCCGCAGCAGGTCATGAGCTTCGCCGCGCCGATCGCACGCGCCGTCCGGGTGGTCATCGGGCCGGTCGCAGACCTTCTTGTCGTGCTCGGCGACCGGGTGACTCCTGGACGACCGCAGCGCATCGGCTCGGTCTCCAGCGAAGAGGAGCTGCTCAACATGGTCGACGAGGCCGCCGACCTCAAGGTGCTCGAGCACGGCGACCGCGAGCTCATCCACTCCGTCTTCGAGTTCTCCGACCGGCTCGTCCGCGAGGTCATGGTCGCCCGCACGGACATGGTGACGATCGACGGCGACGAGGGCGTCAGAGACGCACTCGAGCAGTTCCTCGAGACCGGCATCTCCCGCGCCCCTGTCGTGGGGCGCGACAGCGACGACATTCTCGGAGTGCTCTATCTGAAGGACCTCGTGCGGCAGTCGCTGCAGGAGGAGAGCCGGTCGAAGCCCGCCGTGGAGCTGGCGCGCCAGGCAGACTTCGTTCCTGAGTCACTCCGCGCCGATCTGCTGCTGCGGCGCATGCAGGCCTCCGCGACCCACCTCTCCATGGTAGTCGACGAGTACGGCGGCATCGCGGGCCTCGTCACCCTGGAGGATCTCATCGAGGAGCTCGTCGGCGAGATCAGCGACGAGTACGATCGACCGGGCGACGAACCACGAAAGCTGCTCGACGGCGGCTACCGGGTCTCCTCCCGGCTCGCTACCGGCGAGCTCGGAGACCTCTTCGACATCGACCTCGAGTTCGATGACGTCGACTCCGTGGGCGGCCTGCTCGCGAAGTCGCTGTCGAAGATCCCCGAGCGCGGGGACAGGGCAGTCGTCGACGGCATCGAGCTCGTCGCCGAGCGCGTCGGCCCTCGCAAGCGCATCCTCACCGTCCTGGCGCGTCGCCTGGAACCACTTCAAGAGTCAGGAATGGAAGCATGACGAACTACCGAGCAGGATTCGTGACCTTCGTGGGTCGCCCGAACGTCGGGAAGTCGACCCTGACGAACGCGCTGGTCGGCGAGAAGATCGCCATCATCTCGGACAAGCCCCAGACGACCCGCCGGGCCGTTCGAGGTATCGTCCACCGTGAGGACGGCCAGGTCATCATCGTCGACACGCCTGGAATGCATCGCCCGCGCACGCTGCTCGGCGAGCGTCTCAACGACGTCGTGCACGCAACGCTCGCCGAGGTTGACGTCATCGGATTCTGCGTCCCGGCGAACGAGCCGGTCGGCCCGGGGGACCGCTTCATCAACGAGCAGCTCGAGGAGGCTCCCAAGGCGCGCAAGATCGCCATCGTCACGAAGGCAGAGACGGTGAGCCGCGACGTCCTCGCGGCGCGCCTCGTCGACGTGCAGGGCCTCCGCGAATGGGACGACATCGTGCCGGTCTCGGCGGCGGAGGACATCCAGCTCGACACGCTGACCGGCATCATCCTCGCGCTCCTCCCGGAATCGGAACCGCTCTACCCGAGCGATATGAAGACCGAGGAGTCGTTCGAGCAGCGCGCAGCCGAGCTCGTCCGCGAGGCCGCCCTCGAGGGTGTGCACGACGAGCTCCCGCACTCGATCGCCGTCACCGTCGAGGAGATCGTCACCCGCGACGACGGCGTGACCCGCGAGCTCTACGTCAACATCGTCGTCGAGCGCGACAGCCAGAAGGGCATCATCATCGGGCGCGGCGGGGAACGGCTCAAGCGCATCCGCGAGCAGGCGCAACGGGAGATCTCGCAGATCACCGAGGGACGCGTCATCGTCTCGATCCGCGTGAAGGTGGCGAAGGAGTGGCAGCGTGACCCGAAGCAGCTCGGACGCCTCGGTTTCTGAGACGGCCAGCCCGGCTGCCCGGGCGGTGGAGTCGAAGAAGCGGGAATCGCTGCTCGCCACGGTGACACGCCTCTGGACGCAGCACACCCACCGCCTGACCTGGCTCCAGTGGGTGACCGACATCATCCTCGGTGTGCTCTTCGCCATCAGCCTGGGGCTGCCGTTCGATTACGACGCGTCGAACGGCACCACCCTGACCTGGCTGCTGCTGCCCTCCTGGGTGCTCTTCACGGTCGCCATCATCCTCCGCCGCTACGCTCCATGGCCGAGCTTCCTCATCGTCGTGCTGGCGGCTCTGCTGAAGTCGATCTTCGCGTTCGGGCCCCATCCGCAGGACGTGGCGATCTACCTCAGCATCTACGCTGCCGTCGCGTACGGAAGCCGAGCACTGCTTGTCACCTCCGGCGCCTACGGGATCATCGCGCCCACCCTCATCGTCGCCTTGATGCCGCATTGGGACCCCGGCACCTTCACCTGGGCATCGATCGCGTCGAATCTCGACGGAAGCAGAGACGAGTTCCTGCTCTCGGCGGCACTAATCTGGCTTCTATTCGTGGGGGCTGGTGTCGTCGCCTGGCTGGCTGGGCTGCTGCGCCGCATGCACCTGAGGGCGCAGGAGGTCAAGAACCGCGCGGCCATCACCGAGCTGGAGCGCCTGCGCGCGAAGGAGCAGCTGACGGCGGAGCAGGAGCGCACGCAGATCGCTCGCGACATGCACGACGTGGTCGCGCATTCGCTCGCCGTCGTCGTCGCGCAGGCCGATGGCGCCAGATACGCGATGAAGAGCAGCCCGGAAGCTGCGGAAGCCGCCCTCGTGACCATCTCGTCGACGGCGAGGAGCGCCCTCGTCGACGTCCGAGGGCTCCTCGGGCAGCTGCGTCACAGCCAGGAGGCGGGCCCGGAGCCGGGGCTCGATGAGCTTCCAGCTCTCTACTCCCGAATGCGCGCTGCGGGCCTCGATCTGCAGCTCGAGACCCGCGGGCAGCCTGGGACGCTCTCGACGCAGGCGCAGGGCGCGGTCTTCCGCCTGCTGCAGGAGTCGCTCACGAACGTCCTCAAGCATGGCGATGCGACGCAGCAGGTCGTCGTCCGGTTGAGCTGGGGGCAGGTCTTCGAGGTCACCATCGTGAACGCCATCGCCGCCCCGCCCCGCCCGCGGACCGACACGGGACACGGTCTCATCGGCATGGCCGAGCGCATCGGCATAGCAGGCGGTAACGTGCAGGCAGAGCGACTGGGTGGGCAGTTCCGCGTCCATGCCTGGCTGCCGCTCGCTTCAGCACAGCCGACCGGCACGGGAGACCTCGAGGGCGACCGTGCCCGCACGACAACCGAGAGGCAGGACCTGTGACCAGCAGTCAGATCACCGTCGCGCTCGTCGACGACCAGCCTCTGTTCCGCAGCGGCATCAGGATGCTCATCGAGAGCCAGGACGACATGCGCTTCATCGGGGAGGCCAGCGACGGGGCCGCCGGGGTAGCTCTTGCGAAGGCGCTGAAGCCGGACGTGATGCTCATGGATGTGCGCATGCCGGGTCAAGACGGGCTCGAGTCCACGAAGCAGATCGTCGCGAGCGGCTCGGCGACGCGCATCCTCGTCCTCACGACGTTCGACCTCGACGAGGCCGTCGCGAAGGCCGTCGGCGCGGGCGCCAGCGGCTTCCTGCTGAAGGACGCCGACCCCGAGTTCCTCCTTGCCGCGGTTCGCACGGTCAACACCGGCGCGGAGGTCTTCGCGGCTCAGGCCACGGCTGACCTCATCCGTCGGTACTCCGCAGCGGTCCCAGAGGCGGTGGCTGTCCCAGAGCGCTACCTGACCCTCACGGAACGTGAGCGGGAGATGTTCGCGCTCGCCTCGCGGGGCCTCTCGAACGGGGAGATCGCGCGGCAGGAGTTCCTCAGCGAGGCGACGGTGAAGACGCACATCTCGCGGGTGCTCGCGAAACTCGGGCTGCGGGATCGCGTGCAGCTCGTCGTCTTCGCCTACGAGCACGGACTCAACTGATCGAGCAAGTGAACGAGTGCCTCGGTGTTACGCTGTGACCATGCTGTTCGGCACGCTCCTTCTTCGCTGCCGCGGCGAGGCTTCGCTCTAAGCCCCCCTCGCCGCGGAGTCTGCTGTCGGCTTAGCACGTCTCGAAGCCAATCTCGGAGCCAAAAATGAAGAACATGCAGCAGCCGTCGTCGATGCCAGCGCATCGCTATGTCCCGCACCACGAGCAGATCACCGTCGAGCTGCCCGACCGCACCTGGCCGTCGAAGCGCATCGAGCGCGCACCCCGCTGGTGCGCCGTCGACCTGCGCGATGGGAACCAGGCCCTCATCGACCCGATGTCGCCCGAGCGCAAGCGTGCGCTCTTCGACCTCCTGGTCCGCATGGGCTACAAGGAGATCGAGGTAGGCTTCCCGTCGGCCAGCCAGACCGACTTCGACTTCGTGCGTTCGCTCATCGAAGAGAACGTCATTCCCGACGACGTGACGATCCAGGTGCTGACGCAGGCCCGCGGCCACCTCATCACGCGCACCTTCGAGTCCCTCAAGGGCGCCAAGCAGGCAATCGTCCACCTCTACAACTCCACCAGCGTGCTGCAGCGTGAGGTCGTCTTCCGCAAGGATCGCCAGGGCATCATCGACATCGCGCTCGAGGGTGTGCGCCTCTGCCGCGAGGCCGAGGCGATCGTGCCAGACACGAAGATCTACTACGAGTACTCCCCGGAGAGCTACACGGGCACCGAGCTCGACTTCGCCGTCGACATCTGCAACCAGGTCATCGAGGGCTTCGACGCGAGCCCCGAGCGTCCGGTCATCATCAACCTGCCGGCGACCGTCGAGATGTCGACCCCGAACGTGTACGCGGACTCGATCGAGTGGATGCACCGCAACCTGGCCCGGCGCGAGAGCGTCGTGCTCTCCCTCCACCCGCACAACGACCGGGGCACCGGCGTCGCGGCAGCCGAGCTCGGCTACCTCGCCGGGGCCGACCGCATCGAAGGCTGCCTCTTCGGCAACGGCGAGCGCACGGGCAACGTGGACCTGGTGACGCTCGGCGTCAACATGTTCACGCAGGGTGTCGACCCGCAGATCGACTTCTCCGACATCGACGGCATCCGACGCACGGTCGAGTACTGCACGCAGCTCCCGGTGGGCGAGCGCGCGCCGTGGGGCGGGGACCTGGTCTACACGGCCTTCTCCGGCTCGCATCAGGACGCCATCAAGAAGGGGTTCGAGGCGATGGCCGCAAAGGCCGAAGCCCTCGGGGTCTCCGTCGAGGAGCTGACCTGGGAGGTCCCGTACCTGCCCGTCGACCCGCGCGACCTCGGCCGCAGCTACGAGGCGGTCATCCGCGTCAACTCGCAGTCGGGCAAGGGCGGTGTCGCGTACCTGCTCAAGGAGCACCACAACCTGGACCTGCCGCGTCGCCTGCAGATCGAGTTCTCCGGCGTCGTGCAGAACAAGACCGACTCCGAAGGTGGCGAGGTCTCGACCGACGCCATCTGGCGCATCTTCAACGACGAGTACCTGCCAGCGGAGAGCGAGCAGCACAAGTGGGGCCGCTTCGAGCTGTTCCGCACCGCGACGAGCTCCGCGCTCGACGGCGCGGTCGACCTCAGCGTCTCGCTGCGAGACGGGACCGCGGTCGAGGACCACGCGTCCAAGGGGAATGGTCCGCTCGACGCCTTCATGCAGCTGCTCGGTGAGCAGGGTCTGCAGGTCGAGCTGCTCGACTACGTCGAGCATGCGCTCTCGGTCGGCGGCGACGCTCGTGCCGCTGCCTACATCGAGCTCGACGTCGCCGGCGTGCGCCTGTGGGGTGTCGGCATCGACAGCGACATCTCGACCGCCTCGCTCAAGGCCATCGTGTCGGGCGTCAACCGTGCGCTGCGCGGGCAGACCGAGGCCGAGCTGGACGCGCAGCTGACGACCGTCGCGTAGGCGCGACCACCAAGGAGGGCGGGCGCCCGACCGGAGCTCACTCCGAGTCCGGGTCGCTCGCCCTCTTCTGCTCCTGGTTGGCCCGCTTCTCCTCGAGGACTGCGATGGGGCGCGTGTCCAGGGCGTGGAAGCCCGACGCCTCGAGAATCTCCCGGTCGGTGAACGGCCGCTCCCGCTCGGTCTTCCCCGTGCGCGCAGATCGTCGGAACCGGGGCATCCGCAGCGCTATCTGCTCAGGAAGGCTGAGTCCGAACCAGACACTCGCCATGCGCACCGCGAACGTCACCGCGACGCAGATCACGATGCCGATGATCTGAGAGACGCCGAGGTAGTCGGCGAGCACGAACGCGGCGCTTCCCGCCGTTGCCGCGATCGCGTACAGCGAGCCGACGAAGAGGATGCCGACGGGCATTCCGAGCAGCATGTCCCGAACCACGCCGCCGCCGGCTGCGGTGACGGTGCCCACGAGCAGCGTCGGCAGGATGGGGAGCTCGAAGTTCATCGCCTTCAGGGTGCCGACCGCGCAGAAAAACCCGAGCGCGGCGGCATCGAGCACCGACACGAGTCCGTCCATTCGTCGCAGCACGCGCTGCAGCAGCATCCCTCCGAGCGCCGCCGCTCCGGCCGTGAACAGGAACCACTCGGTCTCCATGCTCACCGGGCGGATGCCGAGCAGGAGGTCGCGGATGATGCCCCCGCCGAGACCGACCGTGATGCCGATGATCACGACCCCGAGCCAGTCGAGCTTCTTGTCGCGGAACTGCTCCGCGACCATGGCCGCCGTGATGGCGCCGATAGCGATGGCGGTGAGGTCCAGCCAGAGGGGGAGCGTCGTGGCGGGCGAGTCCATGGACTCAATGCTCGCACAGCACCGTCATCGGCTCGGTCACGCGTGGTTCCGGCCTCTCGGTGAGAGGAGGTTCATACTGGATGGATGCCCACCTATCGCGACGAGGCGGTCGTCCTTCGCACCCAGCGCCTCGGCGAAGCCGACCGCATCGTGACGCTGCTCGGCAAGGAGCGGGGGAAGGTGCGCGCCGTCGCGCGCGGCGTGAGACGCACCTCCTCGAAGTTCGGGGCACGACTCGAGCCGTTCATGGTCGTGGATGTGCAGTGCTACGCGGGCCGCAATCTCGACACGGTCACGCAGGCGGTGACGTTGGCCGCGTACGGCCGCGACCTGGTCGACGACTACTCGCGCTACTCGGCGGCGTCGGTGATCGTCGAGGCTGCCGAGCGGATCGCCGAGGCTGAGCCCACGCCGCAGCAGTACACGCTGGTCATCGGGGCTCTGCGTGCCCTGACCATGGGCGCGAGGGCGTCCCAGGACATTCTCGACTCGTACCTGCTGCGTGCACTCTCGCTGGCGGGCTGGGCCCCGGCGCTGGATGACTGCGCGCGATGTGGGGCCCCCGGGCCGCATGAGCGGTTCAGCGTGCAGCTCGGCGGTGTGGTGTGCGCGCGGTGCACGCCGGCCGGCGTCATGCGTGTGGATGCTGCGACCATCGACGCGCTCCGAGCCCTGCTGTCTGGCGACTGGGCGACGCTGGACACGCTCGATGCGCCGCCGAGGGCCCGCGCAAGCGGTATCGTCTCGGCGTACTCGCAGCAGTACCTCGAGAAGAAGCTCCGATCCATGCAGGTGCTCGAGCACGATCGACTGCTCGGCAGGCTGGAGTCGCCCAGCGCAGCAGCATCCGTTCGCGAAGAGGCCGTCGAGCCGAGCATTGAGGAGAAGGCATGAGCCGCAGCAAGCAACCGCGGGAGTTCAAGCCCGTCGACTGGACCGGCGTGTATCCGCCGCAGTTCGATGCGTCCGAGGTGCCGTCTCACGTCGCTGTCGTCATGGACGGCAACGGGAGATGGGCGAACCAGCGTGGTCTGCCGCGGATCGAGGGGCATCGAGCCGGCGAGGCCGCGCTGCTCGACGTCGTGGCCGGGGCCCTGCAGGTCGGTGTGAAGCACCTGAGCGCCTATGCCTTCTCGACGGAGAACTGGAAGCGCTCGCCGGAGGAGGTGCGCTTCCTCATGGGGTTCAACCGCGACGTCCTGCACCGCCAGCGCGATCAGCTCAACGAGTGGGGTGTGCGCATCCGTTGGGCGGGTCGTGAGCCGCGGCTGTGGAAGTCGGTCATCAAGGACCTCCAGCTTGCTGAGCGCTTGACGAAGGACAACACGCGGATGACGCTCACGATGTGCGTCAACTACGGCGGTCGCCTCGAGATCGCGGACGCTGTCAGGAGCATCGCGGAGGAGGTTCGCGCGGGCCGGCTGCGCCCGGAGCGCGTCACCGAGCAGACGATCGCCAAGCACCTCTACGACCCGGAGATGCCTGATGTCGACCTGTTCGTCCGCTCGAGTGGCGAGCAGCGCACCAGCAACTTCCTTATCTGGCAGGCGGCCTACGCGGAGATGTGCTTCCTGGACACACTGTGGCCGGACTTCTCGAGGACGGACCTCTGGGAAGCCATCGAGCGATATGCCGGTCGGGATCGGCGTTTCGGGGGAGCGGTCGACGCGCCGACGGCGCCGACAGGCTCGCCCCCGAGCGCCCTCAGCTGAACTCGATCGTGACAGTGCCTCCGACGACTGTGAAGGTCCCCGTCGTCCGGATGGGACTGGAGCCCGTGCTCGTCCGACCGCTGCTTCCGGTGTACGAGAAGCTCGCGAGGCCATCCTCGACCTCGAATCGGTCTGACGTCGTGCTCACTGACACGTCCGGGTAGCTGGTGACCTGCCAGCTCAGGGGCGTGTCCGCGCCGTAGACGTAGGTGTCGAACGGGCAGCCGTCGGGCGCCGCGTCGGTTGACAGCACGCACTCGTCGATCATGGCTGTGACGGCGGCGTCCACCGCTTCGGTGAGGGCGTCGGTGGGGGTGTAGACCAGGTTGCGATCAGGCACGTGCTCGGCTTCGACTGGGCCGACCCGGACGGGCTCGCTGGCAACCGAGTAGAACGTCGACTCGGTCCCGCTCACCGGGTAGATGGCCGGGTACGCGCTGAACGGCACCCAGCTCACCGGCTGGCTGCCTTCCCAGGTCAGCGTCTCAACTGGTCCAGGTGCTGCCGCCACAGCGCCGATGGTGAAGTCCATGGCGTGGCTGGTGCCGGCGACGGACTCGAAGACGAGTGGGGTGACGACCCGCCAGGTCTCGAGGACGAGGAACTCGTTCTCGATCCGCTCTACGGCGAGCACGGTGCTCTCCGTCGTGCCGCCGAGCCGGTAGGTGACCTGCACGTTCCGCGTCTCGCGGCCGGATCCGTGCGGCTCCTGGGCGGGTTCCTCGAACCAGCTCGTGCTCGGGGCCGCCGGGCTCAGCTCCGTCTCGACCACGTCCAGGACGGTGATCCGCTCGGTGGCTGATGCGAGCATCGCATCGCTCACGTAGTCGCGTTGCGAGGTCTCGACGTTGGGGTCGACCAGCTCGCCGGCGTGCGTCGCGTCGCCCGCGGCGATCGCTTCCACGTATTCGCGGACCTTCGCGACCGCACCGCGCTGCGTGTTGACCGACGTGATCGCGATCGCGGAAGCCGTGACGACAAGCACTGCGACCGTGGTGCAGACGCCGACGATGCGAAGTCGGCGCTTGGTCCTCCCGGTCATGGGCTGAGGCTGGGGTCCTGCTGATTCGTGCCGAGGCTCTGGGAGCGAGGACGCCTGGTGGGGCGACACCGACGCCGACACCGACGGCAGCGAGACGGGCGCGGTGCCTGCCCACTCCACGCTGGCTGGCGATCCCGAGCCCCCGACTTGCGTGCGGATCCGGATCGCGACGGCGTGGGCCCTCGGTGTGAGGGCCCTGGCGCGGTCTGGGAGCGCCCATGCGCCGAGCTCGACGGCCAGGGCCCAGACGGCGAAGAGCGCAGGGGTCCAGAATGCGGGGCGAGCGGCGAGATCGAGATCCCCAAGCGTGAAGCCGAGCACCGTCGCCGAACCGGAGAGCGTCACGGGGAGGAAGACCAGCGAGCCCAGCATCCACAGGACGAAGACCGCGGCGGGGAGGCGCCAGATCTTCGCCAGGTCTGGGGTGCGCGTCCGGGAGCGTCCGACACCGATGACGAGCGCCGAACCGAGCGAGGCCAGGACGACGGGAAGCACCGAGAACCAGGCGAACGGGAGGTCCGGTGACAGGACGGAGATGCCCTGGAGGGCGGTGTACGGGGCTGTCACCGTGACGGCTCCGAGGTGCGCGAGGATGAGCGCCCAGAAGCCCGCGTGCGGAGCACCGGCGAGCAGCATGGGAAGCAGTGCGCTCTGACCGCCGGTCTGCACGAAGACGACCACGAGGGTGACGGTGCCCAGCACCGCGCCGGTGAGTGAGAGCGCTCCTGCATAGATGCCGAGGTCGGTGGCGAGGCTCGCGAGCTCGTGCGCCAGCGGCCCTCGTGGTCTCCTCGTCGGCCCGACTTCGAGTCGCTTGCGGGTTGCGAGGGACCTGCCGAGCCAGCCGCTCGCGAACACGGTCGCGAACGAGAACGGCGCGAGCGCGGGTCCGAGAGCCGAGACGGTGGCGACCGCGCCTGGCGCATCGAAGCGGACGCCCGGCACGGCGACGAGAAGCATGAGCACGGCGAAAGCGGCCCCAGCGGCCGCGGCGGCTCCCGCGCGCATTCCGCCGCTGCGCTGCGGGTGACGGCGTTCGAGCAGATACGCGCCGAGAAGGCTTGCGAGGACCACACAGGCCAGCGAGGCGAGCGGCCACACGCCCAGGGTGAACCCCTCGTCGCCCGTGCTGACGAAACCGCCGATGGTCTCGAAGCCCGCCCCGAGGCGCCCGCTGAACGGCAGCAAAGTGAGCAGGAGGAACATTCGCCAGAGCTGATCGGCGAACTGCATGCCGGAGCTGCTGGGACCGGATGCGGCGGACCCCGCGTTCAGGGCCTCGCTCAGGAAGAGAGCCGTCGCGACGCAGAGTGCGGCGCCGGCGAAGGCCGCGGCGCCTGCGGTGATGCCGGCGTGCGCGGCCGCTGAGGTGAGGAATTGCTTGTCGACGGCGATTCTGCGCGCTGATTGGAGGGTCACTGGTGTCCTTCGGATGACAGACGCCCTGGGAGACCGCGTCATTCGAGTGTTCAGGTGGTCCGCGACATGGTTGCAGGAGAGAGGAGCGCACCGGTGGTTCACGCTGGCATCTGTGGATAACTTCCACGCCATCGCGTCGACTGGGCCAGCCGCGAGTTCGGCGGCTGACTAGACTGGCGACTTGCGGCGAGCACGACCCTGGGCTCGCCTTCGACACCCTCAGCAGGAGTTTTTCTCAATGGCGCAATCCACGCTCGATAAGGTCATCGCCCTCGCGAAGCGACGCGGCTTCGTCTTCCAGGCCGGCGAGATCTACGGAGGCACGCGCGCCTCGTGGGACTACGGCCCCCTCGGCGTCGAGCTCAAGGAGAACATCAAGAAGCAGTGGTGGCAGACGTTCGTCCGCGGGCGCGCCGACATGGTGGGTCTCGACTCCTCGATCATCCTCCCCAAGGCCGTCTGGGAGGCCTCCGGCCACGTCGCCACGTTCACGGACCCGCTGGTCGAGTGCCTCAGCTGCCACAAGCGCCACCGCCAGGACCACCTCGTCGAGGCGTTCGAGGCGAAGAAGAAGCGCGCTCCAGAAGGCATGTCGGAGATCGTCTGCCCTGACTGCGGCACCAAGGGCCAGTGGACGGAGCCGCAGCTGTTCTCCGGACTCGTCAAGACCTACCTCGGTCCGGTCGACAACGAGGCTGGCCTCCACTACATGCGCCCTGAGACCGCGCAGGGCATCTTCGTGAACTTCAACAACGTGCTCACGACGTCGCGCAAGAAGCCGCCGTTCGGCATCGGCCAGGTCGGCAAGGCGTTCCGCAACGAGATCACGCCAGGCAACTTCATCTTCCGCACGCGTGAGTTCGAGCAGATGGAGATCGAGTTCTTCGTGCACCCCGACGAGGCGCAGAAGTGGTTCGAGGATTGGGTGGAGGCCTGCTGGAACTGGTTCACGGACCTCGGCCTGAACCCGGACAACATGCGCCGTTTCGACGTTCCCAAGGAGGAGCGCGCGCACTACTCCGCCGGCACGATCGACTTCGAGTACCAGTTCGGGTTCAAGGGCACCGGATGGGGCGAGCTGATGGGCGTCGCGAACCGCACCGACTACGACCTCACGTCGCACTCGACGGCGTCCGGCACGGGCCTCAACTACTTCGACCAGGCAACCGGCGAGCGCTACACGCCGTTCGTGATCGAGCCGAGCTTCGGCCTGACGCGGTCGATGATGGCGTTCCTCGTCGACTCCTACGTCGAGGAGGAGGCGCCGAACGCCAAGGGCGGCGTCGACATCCGTACCGTGCTGCGCCTCGACCCGCGCCTCGCGCCCATCAAGGTCGCTGTGCTGCCGCTGAGCCGCGACGAGCGCCTCAGCCCGGTGGCCCGTGAGCTCGGCGACAAGCTCCGCAAGCACTGGAGCATCGATGTGGATGACGCGGGCCAGATCGGTCGCCGCTACCGCCGCCAGGACGAGATCGGCACGCCGTTCTGCGTCACCGTCGACTTCGACACCCTCGAGGACAACGCCGTGACGGTTCGCGAGCGCGACTCGATGGCCCAGGAGCGCGTCGCCCTCGACCAGCTCGAGGCCTATCTCGCGGCTCGCCTCCTCGGGGCCTGACTCAGCCGACGTGAGCCCGAGCAAGACCGACGGTGCCGAGCGCCCGCCTGCGACTTCGCGGGCGGGTCGCTCGTGGCGCGTCACCCTGCTGGCGCTCGCCTCGCTGCTCGTCGTCCTCGCTGTGGTCGGCTACGTCCACGTGTCGAGTCGAGCGACCGACCGTGGCGAGGCAGCGCTGACGGCGGGCGAGGCGACGCCTGCCTGGCGCGGCGAGGGGTCCGAGCTCACGAGCCGCGGTTCGGTCGAGGTCGATGGCGTGCGGTTGACGGCCAGTGAGATCCAGTGCGGTCTGCCGAGGCACGACTGGCAGGGCGGCAGCGCGCGGGCATCCGGTCAGTTCTGCGTCGTCGACATTGAGCTCCGCAACGACGGTGACGCGGCGCTGGTGATCGCCCCCGGTGTCTTCGAGATCATCGACGGGGAGGGATCGCGGGCTGTCGCCGACGAGCGCGTCACCGCATACGGCACCGACCTCCCGCCGGGTCCGCCAGGTGCTCGTGAGCTCCCGCTCGGGGCAGGTACGCGCATCCATCTGGTGTTCGACGTTCCCGCCGATGCCTCCGGACCGATGGGGCTGCGCTTCACCCCCTCAGAGCAGCTGTCGATCACCGTCTGACCTGGCCTGGGGTCGCACGTCGTCGCGTCGAGGCAGCGCGCGTGCGAAAGTCGACGCGACCTGCGAGAATTGATCGGTTATGACCTTGACTGCACTCGACTCGAAGCCGCTGCGCATCGGACCCCTGGTTCTCGACGTTCCGGTGGTACTGGCGCCTATGGCTGGCATCACGAACTCCGCCTTCCGACGCCTGTGCCGTGAGTACGGCGCCGGCCTCTACGTCTCCGAGATGATCACGTCCCGTGCGCTCGTCGAGCGCACGCCCGTGACCATGCGGCTCATCGAGCATCACGAGTCGGAAGACACCAGGAGCATCCAGCTCTACGGCGTCGACCCCAAGACGGTGCGCGAGGCCGTCACGATGCTCGTCGCGGAGGACCGCGCGGACCACATCGACCTCAACTTCGGGTGCCCGGTGCCGAAGGTCACCAAGCGTGGCGGCGGGGCTGCGCTTCCCTGGAAGACGTCCCTGTTCCGCTCCATCGTGGAGGGCGCCGCCGAGGCGGCGGGAGACATCCCCCTGACCATCAAGATGCGCAAGGGCATCGATGATGAGCACCTCACGTACCTCGAAGCCGGTCGCATCGCCGAGGGCGCCGGCGTCGCCGCCGTCGCGCTCCACGGGCGCACCGCCTCGCAGTTCTACTCCGGTCAGGCCGACTGGGACGCCATCGGGAAGCTCAAGGAGACCGTCACGAGCGTCCCAGTCCTCGGCAACGGCGACATCTGGGCGGGCGAGGATGCGCTTCGCATGATGGAGCAGACCGGATGCGACGGGGTCGTGGTCGGCCGCGGCTGCCTCGGCAGGCCGTGGCTGTTCGGCGACCTCGCGGCTGCCTTCCGGGGTGAGACGACTCGCATCCAGCCGACCCTCGGGGGCGTCGGGGACGCCATCCGTCGGCACACCGAGCTGCTCGCGGAGTTCCACCAGGAGGAAGCAAGGGCGTGCCGGGAGATGCGCAAGCACATGGCGTGGTACCTGAAGGGCTACCCGGTGGGTTCCGACATCCGCTCCGGGTTGGCTCTCATGTCGACGCTCGAGGAGCTCGACGGGCTTCTCGCCCAGCTGGACCGCGATCAGCCGTACCCGGGTCGGGACGCGGAAGGACCGCGGGGGCGAGCGGGAACGCCGAAGCGCCCGTCGCTGCCAGACCGCTGGCTCGAGTCACGAGAGCTGAACGACGACCAGAAGGCGAACATCTCCGCGGCCGAGCTCTCGCACTCGGGAGGCTGAGGGTGTCGCTTCCTCCAGAGCCGATCGACCGCAGCCCGTACGGCGACCACGACCGGGAGCGGTTCCTGCCCGAGCATCACGAGAACCGTCGGCGGTCGACGTTCGCCCGCGACCGGGCGCGCCTCGTCCACTCGAGCGCGCTGCGTCGGCTGGCCGCGAAGACCCAGGTGCTGTCGCCGACCGCTGGCATCGATGCCGCCCGGAACCGACTGACCCACTCGCTCGAGGTCGCGCAGGTGGGGCGGGAGATCGCCGGCACGCTCGAGCTCGACCCGGACATCGTCGACACCGCCTGTCTCGCCCACGACCTGGGGCATCCGCCGTTCGGTCACAACGGGGAGAAGGCGCTCAACGAGTGGGCGCGGGACATCGGCGGCTTCGAGGGCAATGCGCAGACGCTGCGCATCGTCGCGCGGCTCGAGCCCAAGGTGTTCGGCCCAGACGGGCAGCACTACGGGTTGAACCTGACGCGCGCGAGCCTCGACGCCAGCTGCAAGTACCCGTGGACGCGTGAGGTCGGCGCGGAACGCGGTACCGGCAAGTTCGGCGTGTACGCGGATGACCGTGCGGTCTTCGACTGGGTGCGGCAAGGCGCTCCGGAGTCGCAGACGAGCATCGAGGCGCAGGTCATGGATCTGAGCGACGACATCGCGTACTCGGTCCACGACCTCGAGGATGCGATCGTCGAGTCGTTCGTGTCGCTCCCGGAGCTCGATGACCCCGCGAACAGGCCGGCGATCCTCTTCGCCGCCTCCGACTGGTCCGGATCGAAGTTCACGGAAGAGGAGCTCGACGAGGCGTTCGTGCGTCTGCAGCTGCAGCCGTACTGGATGCGCGAGTACGACGCCTCGAGGCAGGCCCAGGCGGGTCTCAAGAACCTGACATCGCAGCTCATCGGACGGTTCGCGAAGGCTGCGACGGCGGCGACGTGGGCGGCGCAGCCGGGGGAGTCGCTCATCCGGTACCGCGCCTCGCTGGTCGTGCCGCGCGAGATCCGCGCTGAGATCGCGCTGCTGAAGGGCATCGTCGCGGGCTTCGTCATGTCGCTGGATGCGCGTCGCCCCATCTACGAGCACCAGCGGAAGATCCTGGTGGAGCTCGCCGAGATGTTCTGGCAGACCGGGGACCAGCATCTCGATGCGGCCTTCGCGGCCGATTTTCGGGCCGCGGACGACGACACGGCGCGCAAGCGGGTCGTCGTCGACCAGGTCGCCAACCTGACCGACAAGGGCGCTCTCGTCTGGCACGACCGGCTCGCTGCGGCGTCGGAGGTGCCGTCTAGGGTGGCTTCATGGCACTGATCCGCAAGAGCGATATCGAGGAGGTTCGCTCTCGCACGGACATCTCCGAGATCGTGGGTGACCACGTCACGCTCAAGAACGCGGGTATCGGTTCCAAGAAGGGGCTCTGCCCGTTCCACGACGAGCGCACGCCGAGCTTTCACGTCCGCCCGCAGCTGGGCTACTACCACTGCTTCGGCTGCGGCGAATCGGGCGACGTCTTCACGTTCCTGCAGAAGATCGACCACGTCACGTTCTCGGAGGCCGTGGAACGCCTGGCCGGCCGGCTCGGCTACGCGCTGACCTACGAGGACGGCGGGCACGCCCCGGACCATTCGAAGCGGCTCCGTCTCCTCCAGGCGCACACTGCGGCTGAGACCTACTACCGCGAGCAGCTGCAGGCTCCGGGTGCCGAGGCGGCCCGGGAGTTCCTCGGGGGTCGCGGGTTCGACCCGAACGCGGCGGCGATGTTCGGTGTCGGGTACGCCCCGCAAGGCTGGGACTCTCTGTCGAAGCACCTGACGGGGCTCGGTTTCACGCTGCCGGAGCTCAAGGAGTCGGGCCTGCTCTCGACCAACGAGCGCGGGTCCAGCTACGACCGCTTCCGCGGGCGCGTGATGTGGCCCATCCGGGACACTTCGGGACAGACCGTCGGGTTCGGCGCGCGCAAGCTCTACGACGACGACAAGGGGCCGAAGTACCTCAATACGCCTGAGTCGCCGATCTACCACAAGGCCCAGGTGCTGTACGGGCTCGACGTCGCGAAGCGCGAGATCGCGAAGCAGCACAAGGTCGTCGTCGTCGAGGGATACACGGACGTCATGGCCGCGCACCTCGCGGGAGTGCCGACTGCGGTCGCGACCTGCGGGACGTCCTTCGGTGTCGATCACATCAAGGTGCTGCGCCGGATCATGGATGATGAGTCGGCCGGTGGACAGGTGATCTTCACGTTCGACCCGGATGAGGCGGGCAAGAAGGCTGCGATGCGTGCCTTCGCTGAGGAGCAGCGCTTCGTGGCCCAGACGTTCGTCGCGGTGGCGCGCGACGGTCTCGACCCCTGCGACCTGCGTCTCGCGCGTGGTGACGCCGCCGTGCGGGATCTCGTCGACCATCCAACGCCGATGTACGAGTTCGTCATCGCCCAGCAGCTGCTCGGCCACGACCTCGACACGGTTGAGGGGCGAGTCGCGGCGTTGCGTCAGGCCGCGCCGGTTGTGGCGGGAATCCGCGACCCAGCGATGCGCCCCGGGTACTCACGACGACTTGCGAAGATGCTCGGCATCGATCTGGTGCAGGTCGAACAGGCCGTGCGGGCGGCGCGGGGGGCGAGCAAGAACACGCCCAGGCGACAGACGGAGACCCGCGCGCCGGTTCGAGCGGCCGACCAGCGGTCCCGGGTGCCGGCGCAGCGTGGGCCAGCCCCCGGCCAGTTCGAGGAGGAGCCGCCATTCCCGGACGGGGAGGGTTATGACTTTCCGCCGGACGCCAGCGACTTCGGCGGCGGTGCGGTGCGCGCGGTTCGGATGAGCGATCTGCCGAATGACCCGGTGACGCGTCTGGAGCGGGACACGCTCATGGCGGTGCTGCAGCACCCCAGGCGTCTGTCGGATGAGCGGTTCCAGCAGGTCATGGCGGCTGGTTTCACCAACGCGTCGCTCTCGACGGTGCGCGACGGGATCGTCGCGACGCGCGACTCTCTGGGGTCGATGGAGTGGATCACCCGCATCGGCGAGGAGGTGCCGCAGGCCTTCACGACCCTCGTCACCGAGTTGGCGATGGCCTCGATCCCGGCGGGAAACAAGGACGAGCAGATCGACCTCTACGTTCGCTCGCTGAGCGCTTCGCTGGTCGAGCGCGACCTGCTGCGAAGGAAGGCTGAGCTGCTCGGAGCGCTGCAGCGGACAGATGGCAGGACGGAGCCGGACCGGTTCCGGGCCCTGAACGAGCAGCTCGTGTCCATCGAGAATCAGAAGCGCGAGCTGCGCGAGGGCTAGGCTCGCACGGTGAGCCCGGAGCGGCGGAGGACGCGCTTCGCCAGCGTTCCGGTGGGCTCGGAGAACAAAAGGGGAGACCAGGCATGGCAACCAGTGCAGATCATCAGCGGGCCGTCGTCGCCGACGACCTGTCGATCTCCTACATCGAGCACGGGTCGAATCGGAAGCACGAGGCGGTCAGCGGCATCTCGTTCGAGCTCGAGCCTGGCGAGATTCTCGGCGTCGTCGGCACGGCGGGGTCAGGCAAGTCGGCGTTGGGTCGCATCCTCTCCGGCCGCCGCAGGCCGGGCAAGGGGGAGTGGCCGTTCATCACGGGCGGCACGCTCGAGGTGGTCGGCATGGACCTGCGCCACCCGTCGCGGCTCGACCGCCGCCGCATCGACCTCGACATCGGCTACCTGGCCCAGGACTCCGGCGACCAGCTCCGGAACGACCTGACGGTCGCCGAGAACATCGCCGAGCCGATCCTGTCCCGCGACAGGACGTTCGATCGGAAGCGTCTCGGGCGCGCGGCGGCGATGCTCATCGACGCCGTCGATCTCGAGCTGGGCATGCTGGGCAAGTTCCCGTTCGAGCTGTCGCGTGGTCAGCGGCAGCGTGTGGCGTTCGCGCAGGCGCTCATCGTGGAGCCGAGCGTGCTGGTGGTCGACGAGCCGGCGCAGGGAGTCGACATCATCGCGAGGCCGGCGCTGTTCAGCCTGCTGGAGCGCATCAACGTCGCTCGCAACTGCACGATGATCCTCCTGAGCCATGACCTGCGCGCGATCGAGCGGCTCACGAAGAACGTGCTTGTCCTCGACCGCGGCTTCGTGCTGGCTCGCGGCACGATCGACGAGGTCCTCACTGACCCGCATCACGCGTACTTGAAGCGGATGCGCGAGGCGCGGGAGTACGCGCTCACGCCCCTGCCTGGCCTCGTCGAACGCGAGACGCTCGCCGCCATGGATCTGGTCGCGGACGGTCTGTTCGGCGATCCAGACCCCGAGCAGCTGGGCGCGGATGCTGAGCGTTCCGCCCGCGAGCAGCTCGTCTCCCAGCGCGCTGAGTTCGCGCGCTTCCACACCGACGACGCCGACGAGAAGGAGTAGCAGCGGATGAGCGCAGGCATCGGGCAGGTTCAGCACCAAGCGAGACTGGCGGAGGAGTCGACGCTGCTGGAAGGCGATGCGAGACCGGAGCCCGGCGCCATCACTCTGCTTCCTGTGAGCCACGCCGAGCCGTTCAGGGAGGCCGTCGTCGCGGGCGACGGGCGGCTTGTCGACCTCGGGCCCGAGACGCGGGGGATCGTCTACCTGTCGGCATCCAAGGTCCAGGGGCTCATCGACGCGCTCGAGGCCAACCCGCAGGTGACCTGGGTGCAGTTGCCCTTCGCTGGCATCGACAACTTCGCTGCCAAGCTGAAGCCGTATGCGGAGCGTGGTGTGCTCTTCACCTCCGCGAAGGGCGCGTACGCGGAGCCCGTCGCCGAGCACGCGCTGGCGCTGACGCTGGCGTTGCTGCGCGAGTTCCCGCGGCGGCTCGCTGCTCGCACGTGGGAGAAGAAGACGGGAACCTCGCTCTACGGCAAGCACGTGGTGATCGTCGGCGCGGGCGGCATCGCGCTCGAGCTCCTCGACCTGCTGAAGCCCTTCCGCGTGACGACGACGATCGTCCGAGCTCGCGACCTGCCGGTCGAGAGTGCGACGCGGACGGTCACGGCGGATCGCTTCGACGAGGTCCTGCCAGAGGCCGACGCGGTCATCCTTGCCGCGGCGGCCACAGACGGGACGCGGGGGCTCATCAACGAAGCGCGCCTCCGGGTCATGAAGGAATCGGCGGTGCTCGTCAACATCGCGCGGGGGCCGCTCGTCGACCTGGCGGCTCTGCAGGTGGCACTCGAGGAGTCGTGGATCGCGGGGGCCGGGATCGACGTGACGTCGCCGGAACCGCTGCCTGACGGCCACCCGCTGTGGACCGCGCCGCGCCTCATCATCACGCCGCACTCGGCAGACACCCCCGAGATGGTCCGGCCGCTGCTGCAGGAGCGTGTGCGTCAGAACGTCGATGCCTTCGTGTCGACGGGGCGTTTTGTGGGCGTCGCGGACCCCGTGCGAGGCTACTGAGCCCCGCCCCGACACGGGGTCGGAGAGGCTCCCGCGACACGCCAGCCGCTCGATTTCGCATTCGGTCGAAGGTGTTGCTATTCTCTTCGAGTTGCCAATCCCTGATAGCTCAATTGGCAGAGCAGCCGGCTGTTAACCGGCAGGTTGATGGTTCGAGTCCATCTCAGGGAGCAATCAAGACCCCCGCACTCCGCTTGGAGTGCGGGGGTCTTCTCGTGCGCCGGTTGCGTCGAGTCGGTCGCGACTCGGGATGGGTCTCTCGGGGCGTTCGTTGGGTGTCCACATGACAAAAAGGCACGCAGCGGGATCGATCTGGCGGATCGGCCGGTGGGGGCTGATGACACGCGCGAGACTGCTCTCGAACCAGGCGCGGTGTCGCGTCGAGCCCCGCTGCCGGAGCCCCCTGCACGATCCAGGTCGGGTCCGGATGACGCCGAACCGAGGACATGCCATGACTGGTACCGAAGAACACGCCGAGCACTTCGTCGAGGAGCACGCCCACGGCTACGACTGCGGTCATGAGCAGCTCCAGCACGGTGACCATGTCGACGCCGTGCACGGCATTCACCGGCATGCGCGGCATGGGGACCACTATGACAAGCACTGAGTCCCAAGGCCTTCCTCTCGGTCTGCCCTCGCACGGCTCAGGCAAGGATGTCTCAGGCCAGGTTGGGGAACCCGCCTGAGACAGTGAGCGGGCCCAGGCAGCTTGGGCCCGCTCGCATGGTTCGGGTGAGCACGCGCTCCCAGGACCGGGTCGTCTCGTCTCCGTGCACACGCATCGAGTCGAGAGCCCGACGTCAGCTGGCTGCTGGGGAGCCCCGGTTGACGTCACCCCGCAGCTCGAGCCGCAGCCAGACCCGAGCTGCGGGCCCCTGATCGGGCCGCCCGCCAATCGCGGCGTCGCGGCCGCGTCGTCGTGCGTGCAATCCCGCGAGACCTCATCCCACCTGAAGAACACCGTCACGAGAAAGCACTCATGCCGCAGAACCAGTCCGCACTCACCACCGCATCACACAGCATCGAGCCCTCGCGAAGGACCGTTCTCGCCGGTGCTGCGTGGAGCATGCCCATCGTGGCGACAGCCGCGACCCTCCCGTCCGCGGCCGCATCCGCGAACTGCCCCACGGGGACCTTCACCGTGCAGTTCACGACCGGGCAGGGCACGGGCAATCCCATCACGCTCCGTGCTACGTCGCCGAGCACTGCAGAAGTCTTCACGGTGCGCATCACGTCGACCCTGGATGCAGGTACCACCGTCACCCAGAGCAACGCGAACTACAACTTGACGCAGTTGTCGTCAGGCTGGAACGGCGGGTACGCGAATGACGGCAGCCAGGACTACGTCTTCAACGATTTCGGGCGCCGGGGCGCGCTGGTATTGAACCAGAGGAAATCCGGAACGACAGCAGCATCCGCACCCGGCACTGACGGGCAGCAGCTCCGCTTCGATTTCTTCGATAGCGCGGGTGCGAGGATCGACCCCACGAACGTGCAGTTCGATATCTTCGACATCTCTTCCACTGACAGCACGCCGGCCTGGCGAGCGACGTATTGGGATGCGGTCGGGTTCAGCCGTGCTCCGTCTGCGATCACCACCACGCCTGGGAAAGATGCTGGAGTCGGGGCTGGAACCATCAGGAGTCCGTTTGGTCGATCTACAGGACTTCTCCCGACCACGGCCGGCCCTTGGAGCGACCAGTTCACGTTCGCCACGTTCCCGTCGGGGAGCTACATGCGGTACACCCAGCTGGGGGGTCGACAGGGTTGGCACTTCATCTCGGTCAGCGGACTGCGTTTCGACGCGCTCGTTCCCTGCTAGGGATGCGCCGGTGCTCGCTTCATGGCAGCGGACGGTGCAGGTGAGCCGTAGCATTCGGAGCCTTCGCCGAGCTCCGGTGATGCCGGGTTCCGACGCTCCAGACGAATGGGAATGAGCAGCGAATGACAGGCAGACGCAGTCCTTCTCTTCCCCCGTTTCCTCTCGGGAGCGAGCGTGGCATCGACGTGGTTGGGAAGGAATCGATCGAGATCGGTGCCCGCTTGGGATGGACCGTCCGACGGCCGGACACGCGGCCGCGGATCGCCGGGGACTGGCTGGTGGGCCGGGACCACTACATGGCTCGAGTCTTCTTCACGCCCGCGTTGCTCTCCAACGCCTGGAGTCGTGTGCCCGATGGGCGAGTGCGGATCAGCTATCTCCTGGAAGGTGAGGGCACTCTCGTCATCGGCGACGGTCCGCCGCAGCCGTTTCGGCCGGGTGACATGGTCATCACCGACACGTCGATGTCGATGACGATGGAGTCGACGGAATCGGTCACCGGTCTCCACTTCGGGAGCACGTGGGACCGATTCCTGGGGCTGCGACCAGACAGCTCGATCGTGGCGCGCCCCTTCTCGGCCGACCACGGGTATGCGCGCGTCTTCGCGAGTCTGCTCAACTCGACGCTCTCGAGCGGGGTGGTCTCGGAAGATCCAGCGGTGGCGCCGCTGTACCGAGCCGCAGACGCGGTGATCGAATCGTGTGTCGTCGCCCAGACCGGCTGGGCGATACTCGATTCAGCCTCGCCTGTCAGGCAGCTCCACGACGCCGCCACGGAGCTCATCGCTCGGGAATTTCACGACCCCCGTCTCGACGTGAACGGGATCGCGCTGAGGCTCGGAGTGTCGGTCAAGCACCTTCAGGCGGCATTCCGAGCCGCGGGGGAGACTCCCAGCGGATCCCTGCGACGCGCTCGGCTCGCGAGAGCCAGCACGCTGCTGGACGAACGGGAACAGCTCAAGGGGCGAGATCTGCATCCGATCGCGCAGACCTGCGGATTCTCCACGGCGCTGCAGCTCCGCCGGGCGATCGGATCAGCTTCGCGTTCGAGACCTCATTCCTGACGCGTCGCTCCTCGACGGTGACACGCACCGATCATCCGTCGGACGTGCTGACCTGAGTCCGCATCGCTCTCCACAGCTGTGCCTCATCGCCCTCCGCGCCTTTTCGCCGCTGTCCTTGGGGTCGCTCTGCGCCTAGTGTGAGTTCTGCTCGTTTCGCTGGACTTCGCTGTCTTCTGGAGGGCTTGATGTCGGTCAGATCGGTATCCGCGTCGGCGTCGGCGTCCGCGTGGGCGCCGATGGCGATCACGGCGTTTCGCGTGCTGTGGTTCGCGCAGCTCGGCAGCAATATCGGCACCTGGATGCAGACGGTCGGGGCGCAGTGGTACCTCGTCGAGGCTGCCGCAGGTGCAACGGTCATCGCGCTCGTGCAGACCGCGAGCCTCGCCCCGGCGATGCTGTTCTCGCTCCCGGCGGGTGTGCTCGCCGATTCTCTCGACCGCCGCAAGCTGCTCATCTGGGGCTCGACCGCCAGCGCGCTGATCGCCACAGGGCTGACGGTGATCGCCCTCTTCGACGGGCTCACGCCGTGGACGATACTGGGGTTCACCTTCCTCCTCGGCATCACGTCGACCCTGACGTCTCCCGCATGGCAGGCGATTCAGCCCGAACTCGTGCCGCGGGAGCTGATCGGCGCGTCCTCAGCGCTCGGCGGTGTCACCGTCAACGGGGCCCGCGCGGTTGGGCCTGCCCTCGCGGGCGTAGTGCTCTCCATCGCGGGAGCACCGGTGGTGTTCGGCATCAACGCACTGAGTTTCGTCGCCGCCATCGTCGCCCTCTGCTGGTGGAAGAGGCCGCCCCAGGAGGGGCTTGAGGACCGTGAAGCGTTCGGACCGGCCCTGCGCGCCGGCGTGCGCTACGTCGCATCCGCTGGCCTCGTGCGGCGCATCCTTCTGCGGTCAGCACTGTTCGCGCTTCCGGCCAGCGCATTGTGGGCGCTCCTGCCAGTCACCGCCACAGGCCTCGGGCTCGACTCCAGCGGGTACGGTTTCCTGCTCGGAGCCCTGGGCCTCGGAGCGGTCCTCGGGATCTTCGTCCTCCCGTTCGCCCGAGCGCACCTGTCGGACAATGTCGTCATCGCAGCCAGCGCCGTCCTGTTCGCGGCCGGTGCAGTCGCCGCCGCGGTGCTGCCGTTCGGCGTGATGCTGGTGCTGCTCGTCCTGGCCGGCCTTGCCTGGATCGGCACCTTGACGGTGCTGAACGCCGCCCTGCAGCTCACACTCCCGCAGTAGGTGCGCTCGCGTGGCGCGTCGGTCTACATCCTCGTCTTCATGGGAACGATGGCGATCGGGTCGTTCGTCTGGGGCATCGTGGCGCAGCTCATCGGGACGGCAGCCGCACTTGGCGCTTCGGCCGTGCTGCTGCTGCTCGTGGCGGCCAGTGTCCGACTGCTTCCGCTGCTGCCAGGTACGGGCACAGTCGACCGCACCATCTCCCTGACCTGGGCGACCCCCATGCTCGTGTTCGAGCCCGACCCTGCAGACGGGCCCGTCCTGGTGCAGATCTCCTACACGGTCCGTCCGGGGGCGCTTCGAGAGTTCCGCGCTGCCATGCGCCTCGTCGAGGGCTCGCGCCGCCGCACGGGCGGTTCTCGCTGGGGCCTGTACCGCAGCGGTGAGGACGAGGATGTGCAGCTCGAGTCGTTCGTCGTCCCGTCCTGGGGCGAGCACCGACGGCAGGAGACGCAGCGCCTCACGGGGCGCGATCGCGAGATCCGGGCTGCGGCGCTCGCCGTCTGCGACGGCGAGCCGTCGAGCGGCATTACTTCGCGAATGGGGATCCGCAGTCGCACGGGTCCCCATGAGACTATCCACCATGGAAGCCACGAGGACGCGCAGTCGATGACGACACCCAGTGCTGGTCAGCATTGGACGAACTGGGCCGGGTCGCTGACCTACACGGCTCGCGAGATCGTGGTGCCGAGATCGATCGCAGAGGCAGCGAGCGTCGTGGCGGAAGCGGACCAGGTGCATGCGCTCGGCACACGACACTCCTTCAGCGATGTCGCTGATGCCGCGGGCGTGCTCATCGACCTCAGCCGCCTTCCACTGGACCTCGTCATCGATGAGCAGGCAGGAACCGCGTCGATGAGTGCGGCGGTGTCGTACGGTCTCGTCGCCCCGGAGATCGATCGGGCAGGCTTCGCGCTGCACAACGAGGGTTCGCTGCCGCACATCTCCGTCGGCGGGGCGACTGCGACGGGCACTCACGGTTCGGGCACGGCACTCGGTTCCCTCAGCACAGCCGTGCGGTCGTTGGAGATCCTGGGCTCTGACGGCTCGCTGCGAACGCTGACGCGAGACTCGCCTGCCTTCGACGGCTCCGTACTGCACCTCGGCCTGCTCGGGGTCATCACCAGGGTGACGCTCGACCTCGAGCCGAGCTACCGAATGCGCCAGGATGCCTACGGGCCGATGCGCTGGGACACCTACCTCGAATGGCTCCCTCAGATTCATGACTCCGCGTACTCGGTCAGCGCGTTCACGACATTCGACGGAACCGTGAGCGAGGTGCTCGTGAAGACACGAATTCCGGATGGGGCTGAGAATACGGAAGTTGCTGGCATCCTTTATGGCGCTCCGCTGCTCGCCGGAGATCCGGATGGGGCGTCTCACACGGCTCGCGACGGCACGGCGGGTCCATGGTGGGATCGGCTTCCGCACTTCCCGGTCCACGCCGCACCCAGCGTCGGATCCGAGCTCCAGAGCGAGCACTTCGTGCCGCTCCGACACGCGACCTCGGCTCTCGAGGCCGTCCGGGCAGCTGCGACGCGCCTCCAGCCGCTCCTGCACGTGTGCGAGCTGCGGACCATGGCAGGCGACAACCTCTGGCTCAGTCCGAGCCAGCGCGAGGACGTTCTCTGCATCGCCTTCACCTGGAAGAAGCTCGCTGAGCCCGTCTCGGCCCTGCTCGCCGAACTCGAGAGGAAGCTCCTGACGTTCGATGCGCGGCCGCACTGGGGCAAGCTCAGTCTGCTCGATAGCACTGAGATCGCGGCGCTCTACCCGTTGCTCCCGGAGTTCCGCGAGCTGGCATCCGGTATCGACCCGAACCGCAAGTTCTCCTCGTCCTTCGGTACGCGAGTGCTCGATATCTGAATGGCTCGTGGAAAGGCTTTCTCGGATTCGGCGAATGCGGTCTGAATGCCCGTTCACGCGGAAGGTCCGGAAATCAGCCCTTCCGTATTCGAAGAAGGCTCCTTAGACTCGGACACGTTGCCCCGAAGCACCAATCGCAGGAGACTCCCTTGCCGAAGTCATCCAACGCTCCGTCAGAACCTCCCCTCGACGTTCCTGGCCGCCGCGCCCGTCGTGCGCGCGAGCGCCGTCGCGCCAGACTCCTCGCCGTGCCGGTGGTCGCCGCGACGCTCGGGTTGATCGCCGCCGCTTCCATCGGCGCCGCCGCCGTGACCGGTGCCGTGGATGACGGACAGTCGACCGTTCCGGTCGTGAGCTCCGAGAAGACGGACGGGGTCACCTACACGGTCTCCGGGAGCGTGCCAGGGCAGCTCATCGGAACGCGCGATCTGCCCGTGGTCCAGAACGCGGCAGCAGGCTCGACTGACGGCACCGCAGCGCCCGGAGTCCAGTGGCCGGTCGACATGAGCGTCGTGAGTATCTCCGACGGGTTCGGCCCGCGCAATTCCCCGTGCTCCGGATGCTCATCCAACCACCGCGGACTCGACCTCGCTGGCCCACAGGGAACGCGGGTCGGCAGCATCGCGAACGGGATCGTCATCGAGTCCGTCCCGACAGACAGCGGCGGACTCGGCGCCCACGTGGTCGTCGAGCACCGGATCGACGGCTTGCAGGTGCGATCCGTGTACGCCCACTTCGTGGCCGGGTCCCCAGCGGTGAAGGTCGGCGACCAGGTCAGGACGGGGCAGCTGGTCGGTCTCCTCGGCAACACCGGCGCATCCACCGGGCCGCACCTCCACCTGGAGACCATCGTCGACGGGGCCCACGTCGACCCCCAGAAGTTCCTCAACAAGTACGCGGACGGTGTCGCAGTCGACATCTTCGGCGAGGTCCCGACGTGGAATCCGCCGACCGGTGACCCGGACGAGAAGGACTACTGGGAGCAGAACGAGGACACACGCGTGCCACCGGCCGACGCCGTGCCTGACACGACCCTGCCTGCGGCCACCCCTCCGGCGTCGACGCCGCCGAAGGGCACCAGCACACCGACGGCACCGCCGACGCAGAGCAGCTCTCCGACACCTCCGCCGCCTTCGACGACACCGAGCGGAGAGCCCGAGACGGCGAGCCCCGAACCCTCGCAGTCTGCGAACCCGACACCGCCGAGCTCCTCGACGGAGACGAAGACCGAGTCAACCTCCGAGACAACGAGCACACCGAAGTCCTGAGCCAGCGCTCCCCCCGGGCAGCAGCCTGACCGCCCTCGCGCGGTGTTCTCCGAGGATTCTCGATGCGCAGCCCTAATGTAGCTGTGGTGGACCGCTCGAGCGGTCCCCGGCGTGAGCCGAGAGCAGCGAGGATGGGCCGACTTTGATCCGCACGTACAGTGCTCCGCGAGCCGATTGGCGAGCGCGCTTCGACTCCATCGGCTTCACGTTCTACGACATGGAGTCGGAGGGTGGTCGACCGTACTGGCAGGAGGAAGCCGCCTACGGCTTCTCCGGCGCCGAGATCGACGACTTCGAGCAGGCGACCGCCGAGCTCTTCCGCCTCTGCATGGAGGCTTGCGAGCGCATCGTCCGTGACCGTCGCTTCGAGGAGTTCGGCATCCCGGTCGAGCTGTGGGACCTGGTCGAGAAGTCCTGGGACGAGGACGACCCGACGGTCTACGGACGCTTCGATCTCGCCTACGACGGAGCCGGCACGATCAAGCTGCTCGAGTTCAACGCGGATACCCCCACGTCGCTCGTGGAATCCGCAGCTGCGCAGTGGCAGTGGCTCGTGGAGACCAGAGGTGAGCGCGCCGACCAGTTCAACCTCCTCCACGAGCTGCTCGTCGAGCAATGGGTGCACATCCGCATGCAGCGGTGGTTCCTGCCGCAGGGAGCCCGACTGCACCTGGCCTCCCTGCACGATGACGGCGACGGGCAGCTGATCGTCGAAGACGCGGATACGGTGAGCTACATGGCCGAGACGGCGCGTCTCGCCGGCTTCGACGTCAAGCAGATCTACATGGAGGACGTCCAGTTCGACGAGGCCTCGCACGGATTCGTCGACGGCGACGGGGAGCGGATCGACCGCATCTTCAAGCTCTACCCCTGGGAGTGGATGGTGCGCGAGGAGTTCGCGACGTACTTCCCGACGACACGCGCGACGACGGCCTGGGTCGAGCCGATCTGGAAGATGCTGCTCTCCAACAAGCAGCTGCTGGTCGTGCTGTGGGAGCTCTTCCCCGACCACCCGCTGCTGCTGGCCGCCTACGCGACACCCGAGCGGCTCCGCGGGCGCTCGTATGTCGAGAAGCCGAAGCTGGGGCGTGAAGGCGCCAACGTCACGATCTACGATCTCGTCGGGCGCAAGACCGCCGAGAACGGCGGCGACTACGGGGAAGAGGGCTTCGTCTACCAGGAGCGTGCTCGGCTGGCGAACATCGACGGGAAGACCGTCATCATCGGCTCGTGGGTCGTGGGCGAGACACCAGCCGGCATCGACGTGCGCGAGACGAGCGGCCCGATCACGGGCGACCTCGCCGAGTTCGTACCCCACTACATCAGCGATCGCGAGGAGCGGCCATGACCTACGAACCGAAGCTGCGGCGCAGCACCGGCGTCACCCTCTCGGGGATCACGCGTCCCTCGACCACCAAGACGGTGGGAGCCATGGGGGTCGCCACCGCGATGATGTTCCTCGCGGGTTGCAGCACGGTGCCCGACGAGGGCATCGTCGTCGAGGGTGCTGATGGGGAGAACTATGTGCTGCCCGAGGGAGCTGAGCGGCCCACGTACTCGTCGAAAGAGGACTGCCTCGCCGACGTGAACGAGCAGATCCAGCTCCTCGAGCAGGAAGGTGAGCAGGTGGAAGGCGACGCCGAGTCGCTCTGTGAGTCGTCGAGCAGCTACGGAACGCACTACAGTTCCGCGCTGTGGCTCGGACCGGTGCTGTTCGCCTCATCGCGCTGGAACAGCACGCGCGTGAGCTCCTGGGCGCCGGTCACCTCCGGAGGCTTCGCGGCGCCCGGCTCGGCCGCCCACTCGGATGTGGCGCAGCGTGCTCCGGCGGGGGCGACCGTCGGGTCGCGGGCCCCGTTGAAGAACGGGTTCGGCTCGACCGGGAAGTCGGGTTTCGGCTCGACGGTCAAAGGCAAGGCCGGGGGAGGCAGCTCGACCGGGGGCTGACCCAAGGCCCGTCCCGGCCGGGCGCAGCAGAATGGATGCATGACCGCTGCGCGTGTACTTCGTTACGACGACATCGAGCCGATGCCCTGGCGCAACGGACAAGGCGTGACGCGGACGCTGCGGGCCATGTCGGATGTCGGGGGATGGGCGCTGAGCATCGCAACGATCGAGGGACCGGCTGCGTTCTCCGTCATCCCGAGCATGCAGCGGGTGCAGCTCGCCATTGATGCGGTGCGTCTCGAGATCGAGGGCGACGAGGTGCGGTTGAACAGCGGAGAGCAGGTGCGCTTCACCGGCGAGCAGCGCGTGACCGGTGCATCCGCCGCCGTGTCTTCGCGGGTGCTGAACCTCATGTATGCCGATGGCGCGCCGGAACTCCGGCTCGTCGTCGCTCGGACCGTGCCGCAGATTCCCCGAGCGGCCGAGGCAGTGGTCGTTCTGGCCGGGTCGCTCGAGACGGGAGACGAGACGTTGGGCCCCCTCGACTCGGTCCTCTTCTCGGGGTCGCCAGATCATTCGCGCGACTTCGCTGGTCGGGGGGCGTTCGCGGTCGTTCTCCCGCGCAGCTGAGCGCGGTTGGGGCAGAACACCAACCCGGTCGTCCGAACCCAGCGTGCCTCTTGCCATTCACTGACATCTTCGTTTTACTGAGTGCAACAAGGCTGACGGACATCACGACGTCGGCAACCGCGCCCGCCTGCGACGAGGGAGTCACGTTGGCCGAACCATCGACGCGGACCGTCGAACGAGCACTGAACCTCCTCGCGTCCGTCTGCGAGCGGGACGGTCTGAGCCTGGCGGAAAGCGCGCGCCTCGCCGACCTCTCGCCGAGCACCTCCCTTCGGCTCCTTCGAACGTTGGAATCGGCCGGATTCGTGAGCCGCGACGACCAAGGAGACTTCCGCGCGGGGAGTCGCATGGTCCAGCTCGGAGCGCGAGCCCTCTCGAACGACAACCTCGCGCAGCTCTCTGCGCCCGCAATGAAGCTCCTCGCGGAGACGACCGGCGAGTCGGTCTACCTGTGCGTCGAGGGCCATGCGGAGCAGGCGCTGTACATCGCCATCCACGAGGGCACGCACTCGGTGCGCCATACGAACTGGGTCGGGCGCACCATCCCCCTCGACGGGTCCGCGTCCGGCCAGGTTCTTCGCGGCGAGACCCCGCCGATCGGCTACGTGACGGTCGAGCGCGGCATCGAGCCGGACGTCACCGCGATCGCAGCTCCGGTGGAGCTCCATCATCGCGTCCTCGGTTCAGTGAGCCTGCTGGTGCCGAGCTACCGAGTCACGTCGAGCAGAGCGGCCCGCTTCGGCGAGCTGCTCACCGACGCCGCGGCGAGCATCGAGCGAAGCCTCGGCACACCACCGCAGGAAGGGATCTGAACATGAACACGCACAAGAACATCAGGGCAGCACGCGGCACGCAGCTGACCGCGAAGAGCTGGCAGACCGAGGCACCGCTTCGCATGCTCATGAACAACCTCGACCCCGAAGTGGCCGAGCATCCAGAGAGCCTCGTCGTCTACGGCGGCACGGGCAGAGCCGCACGCAGCTGGGAGGCGTACGACGCCATCGTTCGCACGCTCACGACACTCGAAGACGACGAGACGCTCCTCGTCCAGTCTGGGAAGCCGGTCGGCGTCTTCCGCACACACGAGTGGGCTCCTCGCGTGCTGATCGCGAACTCGAACCTCGTCGGCGACTGGGCCAACTGGCCCGAGTTCCGGCGCCTCGAGGCAGCTGGCCTCACGATGTACGGGCAGATGACGGCGGGATCCTGGATCTACATCGGCACGCAGGGGATCCTCCAGGGGACCTACGAGACGTTCGCTGCCGCCGCCGAGAAACGCTTCGGCGGGACGCTCGCGGGGACCCTCACGCTCACGGGCGGCGCTGGAGGCATGGGAGGCGCGCAACCCCTCGCCGTCACGATGAACGAGGGCGTCGTCCTCATCGTGGATGTCGACGCCAGCCGCCTCGAGCGGCGAGTCCAGCACGGCTACCTCGACGAGATGACACACGACCTCGACGACGCCATCGAGCGTGTGCTCGCCGCGAAGGAAGCCCGCCAGCCCCGCTCCGTGGGCGTCGTCGGCAACGCGGCGACGATCTTTCCGCTGCTCCTCGAGCGCGGCGTCGCGATCGACATGGTCACCGACCAGACGAGCGCGCACGACCCACTCGCCTACCTCCCCGAGGGGGTGGGCGTCGAGGAGTGGAAGGCCGAGGCCGGACGAGACCCGGTCGGCTTCACCGAGCGAGCCCGTGCGTCCATGGCCAAGCAGGTCAAGGCGATGGTCGAGTTCCAGGATGCCGGGGCCGAGGTCTTCGACTACGGCAATTCGATTCGCGCGGAGGCGAGACTCGGCGGCTACGAGCGGGCGTTCGATTTTCCTGGATTCGTGCCAGCCCACATCCGCCCCCAGTTCGAGGAGGGGCGCGGCCCGTTCCGGTGGGCGGCGCTCTCCGGCGACCCCGCCGACATCGCCGTGACGGACCGCGCGATCCTCGAGCTGTTCCCGGATGACGAGCGCCTGCACCGCTGGCTGAAGGCCGCGGGGGAGAAGGTGCGCTTCGAGGGTCTGCCTGCGCGCATCTGCTGGCTCGGCTACAAGGAGCGTCATCTGGCCGGACTCAGGTTCAACGAGATGGTCGCGTCCGGCGAGCTCTCCGCGCCCGTCGTGATCGGCCGGGACCACCTTGACTCCGGCTCGGTCGCCTCGCCCTACCGCGAGACCGAGTCGATGAAGGACGGCTCGGATGCCATCGCCGACTGGCCCCTGCTGAACGCCCTGCTGAACACCGCCTCCGGCGCAACCTGGGTGTCGCTGCACCACGGCGGAGGCGTCGGGATCGGCAGATCGATCCACTCGGGCCAGGTCATCGTCGCCGACGGCACGGATCTCGCGGCGCAGAAGATCGAACGCGTCCTCACCAACGACCCAGGCACGGGAGTCATGCGCCACGTGGATGCCGGCTACGAGCACGCCGCCGACATCGCGAGGGAGCGCGGACTGCGCGTCCCGATGTGGGAGGGCGAGTGACCCATCATCGCACCGCGCTCCGGCTGCTCGACGAAAGCTGGATCTGGGCCGACACACTCGTGCGGGGTGCGGACACGGTGCGGTCCGTGCGACTCAAGAACGAAGCGGGCGTGCTGGTCGACGAGCAGGTGGGCGTGCGCGCGCAGGACGATGACCTCGTGCTCGGCACCGCCTTCCCCGCGTTCGGCAACGCCCACTCGCACGTCTTCCACCGCCTGCTGCGGGGGCGCACGCACGCAGACGGTGGCACCTTCTGGTCGTGGCGAGACAAGATGTACGCCGTGGCGGGTGCGCTCGAGCCACACGCCTTCGAGCGCATCGCCACCGCAGGTTTCACCGAGATGGTCGCCAACGGATGGGGGGCTGTCGGGGAATTCCACTACGTGCACCACCGCGCGGATGGCGAGTCATACCCTGACCACGACATGGAGTTGGCGCTCGCCAACGCCGCACGGAGAGCAGGCATCCGCCTGACACTGCTCGACACCTGCTACCTCACGGGGTCCATCGGAGCGGACCTCTCGCCCCAGCAGCGGAGGTTCGGAGACGCGGACGCAGAGCGCTGGCTCGAGCGGTGGTTCCGTCTGCGAAGCCGCCTCGCATCCACACACCCCGAAGTCCTCCTGGGAGCGGCGATCCACTCGGTTCGGGCTGTCCCAGCCGACGCGATCGCCAGCATCGTCCGAGGGCTCCCGACCGACGTGCCACTCCACATCCACCTCTCAGAGCAGGCCGCGGAGAACGAGCAGAGCCTGACGGCCTACGGTCGGACGCCGGCGAACGTGCTCGCGGATGCCGGTGCCCTCTCCAGCCGCCTGAGCGTTGTGCACGCGACGCATCTGACCGACGACGACATCACGCATCTCGGGGAGACCGGGGTGCACGCCGTGTTCTGCCCGACCACGGAAGCAGACCTCGGCGACGGCATCGGCCCGGCCACCGAACTGGTCGCAGCCGGCGCACGTCTGGCCGTCGGGTCCGACCAGAACGCGGTGGTCGACCCGCTGCTCGAGCTGCGCGGCCTCGAAGCCGGGGAGCGACTTCGCTCCCAGACCCGAGGCAGGTTCTCACCGCAGGAGCTGCTGACGATCGGCACGCAAGGCGGGTACTCCTCGCTCGGCGTCCCAGCGCCCGGCGCGGTCGGCGGTCCATTCGACTTCGTCGAGGTGGACTCGTCCTCGGTCCGCACGGCAGGCTCGATGCCGCCTCAGCTGCTGCTCGCCGGGACAGGGAGCGACGTGGTCCGAACGATCGTGGGCGGGCGCGTCGTCTACGACCGCGGCAGGGACGGGCCGCGGCTTGCACACGCAGCCGCCGAGCTCGCGCGCTTCGCCGCCGATCCGGCGTCACGATCCGAAGGAGCCTCATGACCTCGACCGTGTTCACGAGCATCGGCGAACTCACGACCAACGGCGACGATGGCGTGCTGAGCGATGCCGCCCTCGTCATCGACGGTGACCGGGTTGCGTGGATCGGTCCGACCATGCGGGCGCCCGCGGCAGACCGCCGTGTCGACGTCGGCGGCCGTGCCGTGCTTCCGGGCTGGGTCGACTCGCACACGCACCTCGCGTTCGCCGGAGACCGTTCGACCGAGTTCGCGGCACGCATGGCGGGGGAGGCGTACGCGGCCGGCGGCATCAGGGTGTCGGTCGAGCGAACTCGTGCCGCCAGCAGTGAGGAGCTGCGGGCGCTCATGGCCGAGCGCGTCCGCGCAGCCAATGTCGGAGGCACGACCTGGCTTGAGACGAAGACCGGGTATGGGCTCGACGTCGAGACCGAGGAGCGCTCCGCCCGCCTTGCGGCCGAGATCTCCGACGACGTCACCTACCTCGGCGCCCACGTCGTCCCGGAGGGGTGGCATGCCGACGACTACGTGGGGCTCGTCACGGGCCCGATGCTCGACGCCGTCCGCCCGTACGTGAAATGGATGGACGTGTTCTGCGAGCGCGGCGCGTTCGATGAGGAGCAATCGCGTGCTGTGCTGCAGGCGGGCCGTGATGCAGGGCTGGGTCTGCGTGTCCACGGCAACCAGCTCGGTCCGGGCCCCGGGGTGAAGCTCGCCGTTGAGCTGGGGGCCGCGAGCGTCGACCACTGCAACTTCCTCGACGACGAAGACATCGACCTGCTCGGGGCATCGGCCACCGTCGCCACGCTGCTGCCGGCGTGCGACCTGTCGACACGGCAGCCGTTCCCACCGGCAAGGGCCCTGCTCGACGCGGGCTCGACGGTAGCCCTGGCGAGCAACTGCAACCCGGGCACCTCGTACACGACCTCGATGGCGTTCTGTGTCACCACGGCCGTGCTGCAGATGCGGATGACCGTGGAGGAGGCGGTCTGGTCCGCCACGATGGGCGGGGCGATCGCGCTCCGGAGACACGAGGGTGAACTGCCCGTCGGCGCGCTGGTGCCAGGCTCTCGTGCGGATCTCCAGGTGCTGGACGCGCCCTCGGTCACGCACCTCGCCTACCGCCCGGGCATGCAGCTCACCCACTCTGTCTGGCAGGCCGGGCAGCGCATCGTGTGAGATCGCGGCGCCTCGACGACGTCACGGGTGGATCACTCCCACCGCAGCACCAGCCGCCAGCCGTCCGGGTCCCTTCGCAGGTCGAAGAGGGAAGCCTCGCCGTCGGAGCCATCACGTTTCGCGCTGACGCGCCAGAACTCGGTGTCGAGGCGAGACGGGTCACCCTCGCCCGTCCACCACCGTTGCTGCACGCGCCGGTAGAACGCCTGCGGCAGACCGTGCACGACGTAGGCGAAACGCTCCCACCAGAAGACGGACGGGAGCTCGTCGACGAGTTCGACCTCGATGGGGTCGTTCAGCGCTGTGGTCATGTCGGAACCCTCGCAGGAGCCACCGACATTGACCGGCGGGGTCAGCCCTCGAGGTCGTCGACCCCAGGCAGCCAGCTCTTGCCGGGCCCGCCCCAGCTGCGCTTGCGCATGACCTTGAACGCATCCTTGTACCAGGGGTGCTCCAGACGATCCGCGTAGATGACGCCGTTGAGGTGGTCGAACTCGTGCTGCAGGATGCGCGCGAACCAGCCTTCTGCCTCGATCTCGTACTGCTCGCCCTCGAGATCGGACGCACGCAGGAGCGCACGCTCCGATCGTCGCAATGGGTAGCGCTCGCCGGGGAACGAGAGGCACCCCTCGGATTCGAGCTCGTCGTCCAGCTCCAGCAGCGACTCAGGTGCGGCGGGAGTCACGTACAGCTCCGGGTTGATGGCGACACCGCGATGCATGGTCCCGTCGGCGTCCTCGTACGAGTACACGAAGAGGCGCTTGCCGACGCCGACCTGCGGGCCTGCGAGGCCGACACCCGGCGCTGCATCCATCGTCTCGAACATGTCCGAGACGAGTTCACGGATCTCGTCGGTGATGTCGCCCACCGGGGCTGCGGGCTCGTGGAGGACGGGCTCGCCGTAGATGCGAATTGGGAGAGTTGTCATCCCATCAGCGTATCTTCGCGCCAACCTCCCTCTCTGACTCGCGCCGCCCAATAGGATTGCCCATCATGACCATCGCACCCCTCAGTGATCTGGCAGTGCTCCCGGGGCTCAGTCCGGTCCAGATGATCGGCATCCCGCTCGCTCTCATAGGCGCGGTGTTCCTGTCGCTCGGCGCCATGTACCAGCACCGCGGAGTGAGCAAGGTCGAGGCAGCGAGCGGCGCGAGCGGTGCTGCGGGGCTGAACCTGAAGCACCTGCTCGCCCTCCTGAGCCGCCCCTCCTGGGTGATCGGCACGGTCATGCTCGGGCTGGCAGTCGTGATGCAGCTGTCCTCGTTCGTGTTCTCGCCGATCATCGTGGTGCAGCCGCTCGGCGTCGTCTCGCTGCTCCTGACGACACTGCTCACAGCTCGCGCCATCAGGCAACGACTGCCGAACGTGAAGATCTTCGCGGTGGCGCTCTGCATCATCGGCGTCGGCGCCTTCGTCACGGTCGCGGCGCTCTTCGCGAAGGAGCGCGCGATCTCAGACGAGCAGGTCGCCACCGTCCTCGTGCTGCTCGCCGTGGTCGTCGTGGTCTTCGGCACCGCCTTCTTCTTCCTGCGCAAGCGGTTCAAGGCGCTCATCTACGTTCTTGGCGCCGGAGTGATCTACGGCTTCGTCGCAACGCTCGCGAAGATCACCATCAACCGCATCCAGCACGACAACTTCGAATGGCTCACGCTCATCTGCCTCGTCGCGCTGCTCGTCGCCACGGGGGTGGGCGGCTACTTCGTCCAGAACGCCTACGCCTCAGGACCGCCGGACATGGTCATCGCCGGCCTCACCGTCATCGACCCGATCATCGCCGTCGGCATCGCCATCGCCGTGCTCGGCGAGGCGAACGCGGCGCCCTGGTACGCCTTCCTCATGTTCGTCGTCTCGGGCGCCATCGCCGTCACGGGCGTGTTCGTGCTCGAACGCGGGCAGACGGATGCCGAGGTCGAGGCCGTGCGTCGAAATGCCGTCGAAGGTCGTGGCACGCAGGATCCCCAAGGGCACCACCACGACTCTGAGGCCCGAGTCATCGAGCAATAGCAGCGTCCCAGCGTGTGCTGAAGCCCCCTCGCGGAGCGCGGCCAGTAGCATGACGTGAGATTCCGCGAGCGACGACCACACCCTGTCGCGAGCCCCCAGACGAGATCGAGGTCACCACCCCGTGCCGAATGAAGGTCACTCAAGCAGCACCCCCGCCGTCGCAGCTGACGGCGAGCGGCCGCTCAAGATCCTGATCGCGGGGGACACCTTCACGCCCAACGTCAACGGTGCCGCGAAGTTCACCGAGCACCTCGCGTCCGGCATGGCTGCCAGGGGGCACGACGTGCACGTCATGGTGCCAGCCGCCAGCCGCCGCCACGGAACCTGGACCGAGCAGTACGACGGGCAGAACATCACCGCTCACCGCCTCCGCTCGCACCGGTGGTGGGCCCACGACTGGCTGCGCTACGCACCCCCGTGGCGCATCCGCTCCGAGTCGCAGCGGGTCGTCGACGAGGTGCGTCCCGACGTCGTTCACTTCCAGTCGGCGGTCATCATCGGCCGCGGGGTGGCGATCGAGGCGGAGAAACGCGGAATCCGCATCATCGGCACGAACCACCTGATGATCGAGAACCTCGTCGACCACTCCCTGCTGCCGCAGGCTCTGCGTGGCCTCGCGGCCAGGATCTGGTGGAACGACGCTCGCTCGACGCTCGGGCGCGCGACGGCGATCACGACCCCGACGCGGCGTGCCGCCGACTTCCTGGAGGCAAACGGGGGGATCTCCGACGTGCTCGCGATCTCGTGCGGCATCCGGACCTCCGACTACGCGTTCGACTTCTCGGCGCGAGAAGCCAAGCGCATCCTCTTCGTCGGCCGTGTGACGGGCGAGAAGAAGATCGACGTGCTCTTGCGCGCGCTCACTCTGCTGCCCCCTGACGTGCAGATCGACATCGTCGGTGGTGGAGACCAGAAGAAGAATCTTCAGTCGCTCGCCAAGCAGCTCGGTCTCGCCGATCGGGTCACGTTCCACGGCTATCTGAGCGACCAGGAGCTTCGTCGCATGTACACGCGCGCCTCGGTGTTCGCGATGCCGTCGATCGCCGAACTGCAGTCGATCGCGACCATGGAGGCGATGGCCTCCGGCCTGCCGGTTGTCGCAGCCGACGCCATGGCGCTTCCGCACCTCGTTCACGATGGCGAGAACGGCTTCCTCTTCGAGCCGAACAACGAGCATGACCTCGCGGACAAGCTCGCGAAGGTGCTGTCGCTCTCGGACGCCGAGCGTGAGGAGATGGGCCGGACGGGCCTCGACCTCGTTCGTATGCACGACATCGACCGCACGCTCGAGCTCTTCGAGCGCCTCTACCGGGGCGCCTCCGTCAAAGACGTCGCCCGTGACTCGGTGAACGAGCAGGACCACTCGCTCGACTGACCGCTCGGGCGTTCGTCAGTCGACCGGCCCGGCGGGGAGGGTCAGGATGCGTGGCCCGTCTTCGAGGATCGCGATCGTGTGCTCGGAGTGGGCGGTTCGGCATCCCGTCACGCTGCGGAGCGTCCAGCCGTCGTCGTCCGTGACGAGCTCGCCGGTGTCGGCCATGACCCACGGTTCGATGGCGAGCAGCATGCCACGGCGGAGACGCACTCCGCGGCCCGGTCGGCCGTCGTTCGCGACGTGCGGATCCTGATGCATGGTGGAGCCGATGCCGTGTCCACCGAACTCCATGTTGATCTCGTAACCCGCCGACGCGAGCACCGTGCCGATCGCGTGTGAGAGGTCGCCGATTCGAGCACCGGGGCGTGCGACGTCGATGGCAGCCGCGAGGGCTCGCTCCGTGACGGCGATGAGCGCTTCGTCACCGGCGTCCCGCGTCGAGCCGACGATGAAGCTGATCGCGGCGTCAGCCGCTACCCCGTCCTTGACGATGGCCAGGTCGAGGGTCAGGAGGTCCCCGTCAGCGAGCCGGTAGTCGCGAGGCTTGGCGTGCAGCACGGCGTCGTTCACCCCTGTGCAGATGTAGTGGCCGAACGGCCCACGTCCGAAGGATGGCTCGTAGTCGACGTAGCAGGAGGTCGCGCCCGCATCGAGGATCATCGACCTCGCCCACCGGTCGACCTCGAGCAGGTTGGTGCCTACTCGGATCCTCGATCGCAGTTCCTGGAGAATCGACCCGACCAGCTGCCCGGTGACTGCCGCCCGCGCCAGCTCTTCGTCGTTGAGGATCTCGATCATGCGGTGCCTTTCGTAGTCCGACGCGAAAGCGCCCCAATAAGTATCCCGGTAAAGATATACCGGATTAGTATCGGGTCATGGTCAGACTGCCGCTCAGCCCCGAGGAGATCGAGCGCGGGGAGCGTCTCGGCGAGTTCCTACGACGATCTCGGGGGAACAGATCGATGCTGCGCGTGGCACTCGACGCCGGCGTCTCGCCGGAGACGCTTCGCAAGATCGAATCTGGCCGAGTCGCGACGCCGGCGTTCACGACGATCGCCGCTATCGCGGGGGTGCTGTCCGTTTCGCTTGATGAGATCTGGGCGCAGATCAGCACGTCAGACGACCGGGCGGAGTCCGCGACCGGCGCGGGCATCCGCGCCGTGAGCTGACGCCGACTAGCTCGAGCGGGCCTCGCGTGCCTCGAGGGCGGCCTCCAGGCGCTCGACCTTTCCATCGAGCTCGCCCGTGTGCCCGGGCCGGATGTCCGCCTTCAGCACCAGGGAGACTCGGCTGCCGAACTGGCCGACGGCCTCGGTGGCCGCTTTGACGACGGCGAAGACCTCGTCCCACTCGCCCTCGATCGTCGTGAACATCGAGTCAGTGCGGTTGGGGAGCCCGGACTCGCGCACGACCGCGACGGCTGCTGCCACCGCGTTGTGCAGCGAGGCGTCGCCCTCACCCGGTGAAGGGGCGTTGGGGCTCGGAGTTCCGCTGGGGGCGACAGAGAAGGCAACGATCATGCCACCATCGTGCCACGCGGGCGCTCCGACAGGGAGTGCCGAACAGAGGAGAGTAGGGCGGGTGGGACTCGAACCCACGCATCGTCCAGTTATGAGCCGGATGCCTTAACCAGCTTGGCTACCGCCCCAAGCGCTGTCGATTCTAGCCAGAATTCGCTCCCGCGTGCGGCAGGCCGATGGTCGGGGTGTGCGCAGGTCTAGACTGGTGCCCCACAAGCGGGGTCGACGTCGATCCTGCATGCACGAAAAGCAGGGGATGATGAAGCGAGCTGAACAGCGAGCGCAGACGAGGCGGGCGCTTCTCGAAGCCGCCTCGCTCGAGTTCGAGGCAAACGGATACGCCGCGACGGTGCTCAGCGATATCTCTGATCGACTCGGCATGACCAAGGGAACCGTGTACTTCCACTTCCCGACGAAGGCGCTGCTCGCGCAGGCGGTCACGGTGAGCTGGACGGTCATGTGGGATGAGGAGATCGCGGCGTCTCGTGCTCGCGGCCTGTCGCTCGACGAGCTCGAGTCCCTGATGATCCGCATCGCAGAGCGCTTCCAGTCCGATGCGCTCATCCGCGCGACGATCAGGCTCGTCCGTGAGCGGGAGCTCATCGAGGAAGAGCTGCCCCGCCCGTTCGACCGGTGGCTCGAGGTGACGAAGGAGGCCCTCCAGGCGTCGCGTGAGTCCGGTGCGCTCCGGGATGACATCGACGTGGATGCGGCCGCGTGGCAGATCCTGGCGAACCTGGTCGGCATCCAGCTGCTGATCGACGATCTGAACGACGGCAGGAGCATCGTCGACCGCGTCCGCGAAATGTGGGCGGTCCACCGGGTGACGCTCGCGAACCCGGGACGTGGTGCCACGCACGCCTGATCCGCCGGTCGGCCCACTACCAGAGCCGCGCTGTTCCCGCCGCGCCGGGGTGGCTTTTCGGTCAAAGATCAGTCTCAAGTAGGGCATAGGGCAGACGGAACCCGTCCTTTCGGGCGATTCAGAGGAATCACCCCGGCGACAGGATTGAGGAGCGCCAGGTCACCGCTCGGCGTCGTATCGCGTCGAAAGGGCCCTCTGTGTCTGTGCTCACCCGTCTGAGTCTCAAGTATCGAATTCTGATCGGGTTGCTCACCGCGGCGATCGCGGCCGCGGGGATCATCTCGACGGCCCAGCTCAAGCAGGAGCTCATGCCGTCGATGGAGATCCCCCAGGGCTTCGTGACGGCGACACTCGACGGCGCTTCTCCCGATGTGATGGTGTCGGAGGTCACCGAGCCGATCGAGAACGCGTTGCGCGCGGTCTCGGAGGTGCAGTCGGTCACCTCGACGACCTCGGAGGGCTTTGCCCAGATCGTCGTCGCGTGGAGCTTCGACGCGGACAAGACGCAGGTCGAGGCCGAGCTGCGCTCCGCCGTGGAGTCGACGGAGTCCCAGCGTCCTGAGTCATCGACGGCTGAGCTCATGACGTTCTCGCTCGATGCCCTGCCGGTGCTCACGCTCGGTGTGTCGTCGGATGCTGACACGGCCACCTTGTCGAAGACGATGACCGACACCGTGGTGCCTGCCCTCTCGCAGGTCGACGGGGTCCAGAACGTCGAGGTCTCCGGGGCGCGCGAAGAGCGCGTCGAGATCAATCTCCGCCAAGCCGACGTGGATGCTCTCGAGATCGACACGGCGACGATCGAGCCGACGTTGACGGCGGCGGGTCTTGTGCTCCCGGCGGGCGACGTGACGGGCGGCAGCGGCGAGATCTCCGTGCAGGTCGGCTCGCAGCTCGACACGCTCGATGCCATCCGCGCCCTGCCGTTCACCACAGAGGACTCGACGGTCCTGCTCTCGCAGTTCGCGGATGTCGACGTCAAGGAGATCCCCGCGACGTCGATCTCCCGCGTCAACGGTGCGGAGACCCTGACGCTCAGCGTCACCAAGGCCGCCGACGCGAGCACCGTCTCCGTGGCTCACGGGGTGACCGAGAAGCTCGCCGAGCTCACGCCGACGCTTCCGTCCAACGTCATCTTCACGGAGATCGAGAACCAGGCGCCGTACATCGAGCAGTCGATCCACGATCTCTCGGTGGAGGGCGGGTTGGGCCTGATCTTCGCCGTCCTCGTCATCTTCCTGTTCCTCGCCTCGTTCCGTTCGACCATCGTCGCCGCGATCTCCATCCCGATGTCGCTGCTCATCACGATGGTCGGCCTCAACGTGGGTGAGTACTCGCTGAACATCCTGACGCTCGGAGCGCTCACGATCGCCGTGGGTCGCGTGGTCGACGACTCGATCGTCGTGATCGAGAACATCAAGCGAAGGCAGGGGACTGGTCCTCTCACGATCGAGGGCATCGTCGGCTCCGTCGGCCAGGTGGCAGGCGCCATCACGGCGTCGACGCTCGCGACGGTCGCCGTGTTCCTGCCCATCGCGTTCGTCGGGGATATCGTCGGCCAGCTGTTCCAGCCGTTCGCTCTGACGGTCTCGATCGCCCTCGTGGCCTCCCTGGTCGTCGCACTCACCATCGTGCCCGTCTTCGCCTACTGGATGCTCCGTCGCCCGTCGAAGCCCATGAAGCGGGAGCGGTTCATCCGGGCTCGAGCGACGCACGCAGCGTGGACCGAACGGCAGGAGGAGTCTGCCGAGCGCCGCCGGGCACGCCAGGCGGCGAAGCTCGACGCGAAGAACGCGAACCGCGAAACGCGCGGGAAGACGCTCCTGCCGGTCCCCACCACCGTCACCGGTGTGGTCCAGGCGCGAGGCGATGGCGAGGAGGGGTCGCCGTATGACGGCCTGCAGCGCGCCTTCGTCCCGATTCTCGATGCGACGCTGCGCCACCCCCGCCGCACGGTCGCGGCCGCGCTCGCGCTCCTGCTCCTCACCGGTGTCGGGGCGACCGCCCTTCGCAGTGATTTCCTCGGCAGCATGGGCGACGAGACCATCGTGGTCGAGCAGAAGCTCGCACAGGGCACGACCATCGAGCAGAGCCTCGCGGGCGCGGAGAAGCTCGAGGCTGTCATCGCCACGAAGGACAGCGTCGAGACGTTCGTCAGCTCGATCGGGACCGTCGGGGCGAGCGCTTTCGGTGGTGGCGGGGGAGACACCTCGATCACCGTGATCCCTGTCGAGGGGCAGGATGCGGAAACCGTCGCGAACAGCCTCAGAACTGACTTCGGCGGACTGAGCGACGTCGGTGAAGTGACCGTGACGACCGCCGCTTCGTCTGCGCTGGCGAGTGACGTGCAGCTCGCGATCCAAGGCAACGACGCGGACGCCCTCAGCCAAGCCGCGACGCAGCTCGGAGACGCGGTCAAGGATCTGCCTGGCGTGACCGCGGTCACGAACGACCTCAGCACTGGAGGGAACGTCGTCGTCGTCGACGTCGACCGCAGCAAGGCCGCTGGCTTCGGCTACACGCAGGCCACGGTCGGCCAGGCGGTCTCCGCCGCCCTCAACGGAACCCCGCTCGGATCCGTCCGCCTCGAAGGCGTCGACCGGGACATCGTGATCGCTCCGACCCAGGGCGCCGTCGCGCTTGACCAGCTTGCGCTCATGCAGCTTCCGGTGACCGCGGTCCAGCAGCAGCGCGCCATCCAGGATGCGACGGATGCCTTCGCGGACGAGCAGGAGGCGAAGGCCGAAGAGCAGCAGGCTGAGGCGGTCGAGCAGATGCAACAGACGGTCGACGACGCCGTCGAGGCGCGAGACACGGTCTCGTCTCAGCTCGCAGAGCTGCAGACGCAGCTTGCGACCCTGCAGACAGCCCCGCTGACGCCGATGACCCCCGAAGTCGGTTCTGCGATGACGCCGGAGCAGGCAGCGCAGGCCGAGCGCGATGCGCAGATCGCGGCGCTCACCGAGGCGATCGCGCAAGCGGAGTCGGGCATCGAGCAGGCGAACGCCGGTGTCGACGCGGCCGTCAAGGCGCAGGAGGACATGGCGGCCCAAACGCTCGAGGTGGAGGAGACGCAGGCCAGGCAGGAGGGGCTTGCCGACACGAAAGCGACGCCCATCCGCCTCGGCGACATCGCCGCCGTGCGCGAGGAGGCGACGCCGAGTGCGATCACCCGCAACGACGGGGCGCGTCAGGTGACGGTCTCGATCACGCCAGCCGAGGGGCAGCTGGGAACCGTCACGCAGTCCGTGTATGCGGCGACCGACGGCCTCGCATTGCCGGCAGGCGTCACGTTCGTGGTCGGCGGCGCATCGGCTGACCAGAGCGAGTCGTTCGAGCAGCTCGGCATGGCGATGCTGCTTGCGATCGTCCTCGTGTTCCTCATCATGGTGGCGACGTTCCGAAGCCTCATGCAGCCGCTGATCCTGCTCGTCTCGGTGCCGTTCGCGGCCACGGGAGCTGTCGCGCTCCTGCTGCTCACGGACACGCCGCTGGGGCTCCCGTCGCTCATCGGCCTGCTGATGCTGATCGGCATCGTGGTGACCAACGCGATCGTGCTGATCGACCTCATCAACCACATCAGGGAGCGCGGAGCGAGCGTGCATGACGCGATCGTGCACGGCACCAGGCTTCGCCTCAGGCCGATCCTCATGACGGCCGCCGCGACGATCTTCGCGCTCATCCCGATGTCGCTGGGGCTCACCGGTGGCGGGGTCTTCATCTCGAAGCCGCTCGCCATCGTCGTCATCGGCGGTCTGATCAGCTCCACGTTGCTGACGCTGGTGCTCGTCCCCGTGCTCTACTCGAGCGTGGAGCGGCGCGCCGATCGCCGAGCCGCGAAGCGGGCGGCGCGAGCGGACCGGAAGGCCGAGGCCGCGGCGCGGAAGAAGGAGCTGGGCGCCGCCCCCGCGGCCAGCTGAGTGGGGCGGCGCCGCGCGAGAGCGCGGCGCCGTCATCCCATCGTGCCCGCGACGTTTCGCGACGCAATTCGGCACGCGCCGAGGATCAGGGGAGAATAGGCGGATGCATCCGATCGCCGCCCGTGCTCAGCTCTCGACCGCCCACCGCATCGTGGTCAAGATCGGGTCCTCATCGCTGACCGGCGCCGACGGACACCTCAACCTCGATGCGCTCCGCAAGCTGGTGGAGGTGATCGCCGACCGTCACGAGAGCGGCCTGCAGACCCTGCTCGTGACCTCTGGCGCAGTTGCCGCGGGTATCGGCCCACTCGGGCTGCCCTCGAGACCGCGTGACGTCGCGACGGCTCAGGCGGCCGCATCCGTTGGACAGGGGATGCTCGTGGCCAGGTACGCGGAGGCCTTCGCCGACCGGGCGATCACGGTTGGGCAGATCCTGCTCACCGCAGAGGACACGGTGCGCCGAACGCGCTACAAGAACGCGCAGCGGTCGCTCGAGCGGCTCTTCCGACTCGGCGTCGTCCCTATCGTGAACGAGAACGATGCCGTCGTGACCGATGAGCTGCGCTTCGGCGACAACGACCGTCTCGCGGCGCTGGTCGCGCAGCTCGTCGGCGCCGACGCGCTCGTGCTGCTCACCGACGTCGACGGCCTCTACGACGGACCGCCCACGAGGGAGGGCACACGGCGCATCTCGGAGGTGCTCGGCCCGAGCGACCTCGAGGGCATCGAGGTGTCCGGGAGGGGAAGCGACGTCGGAACGGGCGGCATGCTCACGAAGCTCGAGTCGGTGTCGATCGCCACGGGGTCGGGCATCCCCGTCGTCCTGACGAAGGCGGACAACGCACGCCCGGCGATCGCGGGGGAGCGCGTCGGGACCTGGTTCGCGCCCACTGGGAAGCGCGCGTCGCGGAAACGCCTGTGGATCGCGCACGCGGCACGCGTGCAGGGGAAGATCGTCCTCGACGACGGTGCCGTGGATGCCGTCCTCGGCGGCCGCGCCTCCCTCCTCGCGGCAGGCATCGTCGGCGTCGAAGGCGAGTTCGTCGCGGGTGACCCCGTCGAGCTCGTCTCCAGGAGCGGTTCCGTGATCGCCCGCGGCCTCACCGGCTTCGATGCCGTCGAGATCCCGGACATGCTCGGGCAGTCCTCGAGCGCGCTCCGCGCATCGCTGGGCTCAGGGTACGACCGCGAGGTCATCCACCGTGACGACCTCGTGCTCGTGCGCCCGAAGGGGCTCCGCGTCAGCTGAGTCGGGCGCAGCGGGCTGAGGCGCTCCCGCGCCGCATAGAATGCACTGTCATGACGATCTTGCAGGGTGAGCGCGCGGAAACGGCCGACCAGGGTGATGCGGACGAGGCGGCGACAGCCGCGATCGTCGAGCTCGCCGGACGCGCACGAGCATCGTCCCGGGTCCTGGCACGGGCGACGCGCGCGCAGAAGGACGGTGCACTCCTCGCGCTCGCCGACGCGCTCGTGGCCGCCAGTCCGGAGATCCTCGCCGGCAATGCCCTCGACCTCGAGCGAGGGCGTGCCTCCGGTATGTCCGGGGGACTTCTCGACCGGCTCGCGCTCGACGACGCACGCATCCGCGCGATCGCAGACTCGCTCCGCGAGGTCGCGGCGCTTCCTGACCCGGTTGGGGCAGTCGTCCGTGGGTCGACACTCGCGAACGGCCTCCGGCTGCGTCAGCTGCGCGTGCCCATGGGCGTCATCGGCGTCATCTACGAGGCACGTCCGAACGTGACCGTCGATGTCGCGGGCCTCGCCTTGAAGAGCGGCAACGCGGTGATGCTGCGTGGCGGATCTGCGGCCGAGTCCTCGAACGAAGCCATCATCGGCACGATGCGCGCGGCACTCGAGGACTACGGGCTGCCCGCCGACCTGGTGCAGCCCATCGACGAGTACGGGCGAGCCGGAGCGCGCGCGCTCATGCGCGCCCGCGGCCATGTCGACCTCGTCGTCCCGCGCGGCGGGGCTGGGCTCATCCAGACCGTGGTCCGCGAGTCCCGTGTCCCCGTCATCGAGACAGGGGTCGGCAACTGCCACGTCTTCGTCGACAGCTCGGCCGAGCTCGACATGGCCCTCGACATCATCATCAACTCCAAGACGCATCGGGTCGGGGTCTGCAACGCGGCCGAGACACTCCTCGTGCACGCAGATGCCGCCGCCGCTTTCCTTCCTGGCGCGCTCTCCGAGCTGAACCAGCGCGGGGTTCGTCTGCACGGCGACGAGCGCACGCGGTCGGCGGCCCCGGGCGGCATCGAAGTCCACGAGGCGACGCACGAGGACTGGGCGACTGAGTACCTCGACTACGAGATCGCAGTGCGAGTCGTCGACGACTTCGACCAGGCCCTCGAGCACATCCGCGAGTTCAGCACGGGTCACACGGAGGCGATCGTCACGAGCTCGCTGCAGGCGGCAGAGCGGTTCACCGCCGAGGTGGATGCGGCCGCTGTGATCGTCAACGCGTCGACTCGCTTCACCGATGGCGGCCAGTTCGGTCTGGGCGCAGAACTGGGCATCTCGACGCAGAAGCTGCACGCACGTGGGCCCATGGGGCTCGAGGAGCTCACGACGACGAAGTGGGTCGTCACGGGCGACGGTCAGATCCGCTCCTGACCACCGCCGAGAGCGGGCGCCCAGAAGATCAGACCAGGTGATGACGCGCTCGGTCAGGTGCGCCACGTAGCCTTCTGGAAGTCGAGGAAGGGACGATCATGACCAGCACCCCACTGCCCATCGAGAACCAGCAACAGAATCTCGACCGAGTGTTCCTCGGCGAACTCGAGGTGTCTCGCGATCGCATCGCCGGTCCCTACGGCTCGCTGCCGACCGCGGGCTCAACGGTCTTCGTCACGAACATGTCGCGAGTCGAGCGGGCGATCCCCACGTGGGCGATCATCGTCGCCATCGCGGGCTTCTTCGTCCTGACGATCTTCAGCCTGCTCTTCCTGCTCGTCAAAGAGGACAGGGTCGTCGGCGGCTACGAGGTGCGCATCTCGAATCCCACCGGCACGCTGACGAGCTTCGTGCCGGTCGATGCGCGGTCTGCCGCGTGGATCTGGCAGGACCTCCAGGGGCGCGCAGCCGCCGCACGGGAGATCATCGCGTCGGTCACTTCTTCCGTTCACTGACGTTCACTCGCGCGACGCTGCGATCGCGCGTTGTGGGGCTACGCTGTACCGCGTGAAGGCCTACGACTCGCTGCCCGTATCCACTGTCCTCCCCGATGAGCTCGCCGCTCTGCGGCTACTTGCGAAGAACCTCCGCTGGTCTTGGCGCCCGAGCGCCGAGCGACTGTTCGCGGGCATCGGCGAGCGGTTGTGGCGCGAGTGCGGTAGCAATCCGGTCGTGATGCTGCGCTCACTTTCAGCGTCGCGGGTCGCCGAGCTCGCCGCTGACGACGCGTTCCTCGCCCGTCTCGGACAGGAGGCCGAGAACCTGGCCGCCTACCTCAAGAGCGACCGCTGGTTCCACGAGCGCACGCGCGCGAGCGAAGACGAGGCCACGAGCGTCGCCTACTTCTCCATGGAGTTCGGCATCACCGAATCGCTGCCCGTCTACTCCGGGGGCCTTGGCGTGCTCGCCGGCGACCACCTCAAGAGTGCGAGCGATCTCGGTGCGCCCGTCATCGGCATCGGACTCCTCTACACCTACGGGTACTTCTCGCAGACGCTCTCCCGGGAAGGCTGGCAGCAGGAGGCGTACACGGAGCATCCTCCGACGGATCTCGCGGTCGATCCCGTGCTTGACGCCGAGGGGCAGCAGGTACATGTAGCGCTCGGCTTCCCCGACGGGAGATCCCTCGACATCGCCGTCTGGGAGGCGCAGGTCGGGAGCGTGCCTCTGCTGCTGCTCGACACGAACCTGCCGACGAACCCCGAGGACTTCCGCGCGATCACCGACCGTCTCTACGGTGGTGACGCGGAGCACCGCATCCGCCAGGAGATCGTGCTGGGCGTCGGTGGTGTTCGCGCTGTTCAGGCCTACGCGGAACTTCGCGGGCGTCGGCAGCCGACGGTCTTCCACCTCAACGAGGGCCACGCCGGCTTCTCAGGGATCGAGCGGATCGGGCAGCTCATGGCTGACGGCGAGACGTTCGAAACGGCCCTGGCGATCGTCCGCTCGAGCACCGTCTTCACGACCCACACGCCGGTTCCCGCAGGCATCGACCGATTCGATGCGCACCTCGTCCAGCGCTACCTGGGCTCGTCGGGCGGCCACACCCTTGTGCCAGAGGTCCCCGCTGCCCGCATCATGGACCTGGGAGCGGAAGACGATCCAGGTCGCTTCAACATGGCGCACCTCGGCCTCCGGCTCGCCCAGTACGCCAACGGCGTCGCCAAGCTCCACGGCGTCGTCTCACGTGACATGTTCGCGAAGCTCTACCCGGGTGTGGAACCCGAGGAGGTGCCGATCGGGTCCATCACCAACGGCGTGCACATCCCGAGCTGGACCCGACCGGCGATGATGCCAGTCATCGAGGCGATGAACGGCGGTCGGGACCTGGCCACCTCCAACACCTGGGACAACCCCGGCGCTGTCAGCGCTGAAGAGCTGTGGCGCATCCGCGGCGAGCTGCGTGCCGAGCTGGTGGGTCGCGCGCGCGACTCCGTGCGCGCGTCGTGGAAGGCACGCGGTGCGCAGGATGCGGAGCTCGGCTGGGTCAGGGACGTCCTCGATCCCAGCCGGCTCACCGTCGGCTTCGCGCGCCGGGTCTCGACCTACAAGCGCCTGACGCTGATGCTCCAGGACCGGGAACGGCTGGCGCGAATCCTGAACAATCCCGAGCGGCCCGTGCAGTTCGTGATCGCCGGCAAAGCGCATCCAGCCGATATGGGCGGCAAGCAGCTCCTGCAGCAGCTCGTCGCGTTCGCGGACGAGGCGGGTGTGCGGGATCGCATCGTGTTCCTGCCCGACTACAACGTCACGATCGCCAGGCACCTCGTAGCCGGGAGCGACGTCTGGCTCAACAATCCCGTGCGTCCACAGGAAGCCTCGGGGACGTCGGGGATGAAAGCCGTCATGAACGGCTGCCTGACCTTCTCGATCTCAGACGGCTGGTGGGACGAGATGGCGGATGACAGCGACGGCTGGACCATCCCGGACACGAGCGGTGTCGACGAGCACACCCGGGACGCGCTCGAGGCCGGGGCCCTCTACGACATCCTCGAGCATGAGATCGCCCCGCTCTTCTACGATCGTGACGAGCGCGGCCTGCCCGTCGAATGGGTCGAGAAGGTGCGCCGCTCGATTGCGATCGTCGGGCCGAAAGTCGCCGCCGAACGCATGGTCCGCGACTACGTGAACGACTTGTACCTCCCAGCGGGGCGTTCGGCGCGGATCGCCGCTGATCGGGTGGAGACCCGTGCATTCGCCAGCTGGCTGGGTGAGGTGCGCGCTGCCTGGCCCAGTGTTCGGGTCGAGTCCGTGGGAGCAGTGGACCCGGCTCCGAGGACCGGGGAGAGCCTCCGCCTGTCCGCTCGTGTTGAGCTCGGGCAGCTCACCACGGACGACGTGCTGGTCGAGGCGATCGTCGGGACGCCTGGCGAGCACGGGGAGCTGCAGGGGGCTCGCATCGTGGAGATGCGCCCCGCCAGTGTGCGGCCGTCGGAGTTCCTGGCCGATGTGCCGCTGGACGCTCCGGGTCACCTCGGCTACACGGTTCGAGTGCAGCCCAAGCACGCCTACCTGCAGGCGCCGGCCGAGCTCGGCCTGGTCCGCTACCCGGCCTAGCGGCGAACTTCCGGGCGGCGGCGTCGAATGTAATGACAGGCTTGTCATTCGGCGTCGCCGTCGGGCATAATTCAAGAGACGACAGAAATGTCGACGTCTGGTAAGCGATGCAGTTCGCATCCATTCATCACGTGATCGTTGGGGAAGACGTATCACCAAACGAATGGAGGAGAACTCATGGTTGCACCAAACGCAGGAGGGGTGCTCTACGTGCACTCCTCTCCTAAGGCGCTTTGCCAGCACGTCGAATGGGGTGTCGGTCGCGCCCTCGGGTACGCCGTCAACCTTCCTTGGATCGACCAGCCGGTCATTCCGGGGCAGTTGCGTGCGGAGTTCACCTGGGAAGGCGAGCCCGGCGCGGGGGCGGCGATTGCGTCGCATCTGCGCGGGTGGGCTCACCTTCGCTTCGAAGTCACCGAGGACGCGCGTCCTGGCGTCGATGGCGGCCGTTGGATGCACACGCCTGAGCTTGGTATCTACTATGCCCAGACGGATGCCTCTGGCGGCGTCGTGGTTCCGGAAGAACGCGTTCGGTACGCGATGGAGATTGCGGGCGGCAATGCCTCTGAGCTCCACCGTGAGCTGCGCCTCGCGCTTGGGCAGGCTTGGGACGACGAGTTGGAGCCTTTCCGCATCGCCGGAGACGAGAGTCCCGTCGTTTGGATGCACCACCGCGTCGGCTAGGTCAGCCACGCCGTAGGCCCGCCGTGAGGTGAGTCTGCAGCTGTTCTCGATACTCCAAGGACTGTGGCCCCTCAGGTTTCCACCTGAGGGGCCACAGTTCTGTCTGCGCGCAGCGAACCGCGTGCAGGTCTTGCCTAGATGCCGCGGAACGCGACGACGGCGTTGTGCCCGCCGAAGCCGAACGACGTCGAGATCGCGACCTTGCCGGACGCCTCGAACGGGCGCGGTTCGGTCACCACGTCGAGGTGGATGGCAGGGTCCTGCTCGTTGAGGTTGATCGTCGGGGGCAGCGTGCCCTCGGAGAGCGCGAGCACCGTGAACATCGCCTCGATGGCGCCGGCCCCACCGAGGAGATGGCCAGTGGATGCCTTCGTCGCCGAGACGGGGATCGACGCGAGGTGGTCCCCGAAGACGGACTTGAGGGCCGTGAACTCGGCGATGTCCCCGACGGGTGTCGAGGTCGCGTGGGCGTTGATGTGGGTGACGTCCTCGACTGAGACCCCGGCTTGCTCGAGTGCAGCCCTGATGGCGCGGGCAGCCCCCGTACCTTCTGGGTCCGGCGCGGTGATGTGGTGCGCGTCTGCGGTCACTCCGCCACCGATCAGCTCGGCGTAGATGCGTGCGCCACGGGCGAGCGCGTGCTCTTCCGTCTCAAGCACGAGCGCCGCGGCACCTTCGCCGAGCACGAAGCCGTCGCGGCTCACGTCGTAGGGGCGTGACGCGTGAGACGGGTCGTCGTTGCGCTTGGAGAGCGCCTGCATGGCCGCGAAGGAGGCGACGGGCAGGGGGTGGATGGCCGCTTCCGATCCGCCGGCGACCACGACGTCTGCGAGGCCCTGCTGGAGGTGCTCGTAGGCGTCGGCGATTGCCTCTGTGCTCGAAGCGCACGCGGAGACGACGGTGCGGACGCCGGCGCGGGCCTGGATGTCCATGCCGATCGCGGCTCCGGGGCCGTTCGGCATGAGCATGGGAACCGTCAGCGGCATGACGCGGCGCGGCCCCTTCTCGCGGAGCGTGTCCCAGGCGTCGAGCAGGGTCCATACGCCGCCGATGCCGGTGGCCCAGTCGACGAGGAGTCGCTCGGCGGGGATGTCGCCAACCGTGAGCCCGGCGTCGGCGAAGGCTTCACGGCCAGCGATAAGCGCGAACTGGCTTGAGGGGTCGAGGCGCTTCGCCTCGTGGCGGGGGAGCACCTCGCTTGCCGGGACCTTGGCGGTCGCGGCGAATTCGATGGGGATCTCGTACTTCGCGACCCATTCGGCCTCGAGCGTCCGGGCTCCGGACTCACCGGCGAGGAGTGCTTCCCAGGTGCTGCGGGCGTCTCCGCCGAGCGGGGAAGTCGCTCCGATTCCGGTGACGACGATTTTCTTGGTCATGACAATTGCTCCTGAATGAACTGGGGCGAAGGTGAAACAGTCACCAAGAGTGGGCGGCAGATGCCGCCCACTCGAAGTGGAGGACCGTCCTTAGGACGCTGCGACGATGAAGTTGACGGCGTCGCCCACGGTCTTGAGGTTTGCGACCTCGTCGTCCGGGATCTTGACGTCGAACTTCTCTTCGGCGTTGACGACGATCGTCATCATGGAGATCGAGTCGATGTCGAGGTCGTCGGTGAAAGACTTCTCAACGGTGACCGTGTCAGCCGCGATTCCGGTCTCGTCGTTCACGAGCTCAGCGAGTCCCGCGAGAACTTCGTCGTTGGTAAGTGCCATGGTGTTTCTCCTTGATTGTCAATGACCGAGCCAAGTGTATTGGTCGGCGGCGGTGCGTGGTGGAGGCGTGCGGGGAGTTCTTGGCCGCGTTAGGGGAGCACGACGACCTGGGCGCCGTACACGAGGCCGGCGCCGAAGCCGATCTGCAGTGCGAGGCCGCCCGAGAGCTCGGGGTTCTCTTCGAGCAGCCGGTGCGTTGCGAGCGGCACCGAGGCGGCCGAGGTGTTGCCGGTCGTCGCGATGTCGCGGGCGATGACGACGTGGTCTGGCAGGGCGAGCTGCTTCGCGAACTCGTCGACGATGCGCATGTTCGCCTGGTGAGGGATGAACGCGGCGAGCTGGTCGGGGGTGACGCCCGCCTCTTCGAGTGCGCGTCGCGCGACCTTCGCCATGTCCCAGACCGCCCAGCGGAAGACGCTCGGCCCGTCCTGGCGCAGCGTGGGCCATTCGGAGCCGCCTTGGCGGTACTCCTGCAGGCTCGCGTTCATGGAGACTGCCTCCCAGCGCGAACCGTCGGATCCGAGGATCGACTTGGAGATGCCAGGAGTGTTGCTCGGCCCGATGATCGCCGCTCCGGCGCCGTCACCGAGGAGGAACGAGATGGTGCGGTCGGTGGGGTCGATGAGGTCGGAGAGCTTCTCCGTGCCGACGACGAGGACGTGCTCGGCGACCCCGGTGCGCACGAGCGCGTCGGCCTGGGCGACGGCGTAGCAGTAGCCGGCACATGCGGCGTTGAGGTCGTAGGCTGCCGCGGGCGTCGTGCCGACGAGGTCGGCGAGGCGGGCGGCGAGCGAGGGCGTCTGCATCCCGTTGCTGATCGTCGCGACGATCACGGCACCGATCCTGCTCGGGTCGATGCCGGAACGCTCGATGGCCTCGCGGGAGGCGTCGACGGCGAGGTCGAGTGCGCTGGTGTCCTCGTTTGCCCGGACACGAGTGATGACGCCGGTGCGCTGGCGGATCCACTCGTCTGACGAGTTGATCGGCTCGATGATCTCCGAGTTCGGCACGACGCGCTCACCGCGGGCGGCGCCCATTGCGAGGATGCGCGTGAACTGCGCGCCCGTCGACTGCACGAGGGTGGGTGTTGCTGTGGTCATGCGAGTCCTCTCGAGGATGCTCTTGGCGGGTCAGGCGTCGGCGGCGATGCGCTCGCGCGCGACGTCGAGGTCTGCGGGAGTGGAGAGCGCGAGCGTCGGCGTTCCCCTGAGGGCGCGCTTGGCGAGCCCGCTGAGGGTGCCGGCGGGCGCGAGTTCGATGAGCGAGGTGACGCCGGCGGCCGCGAAGGAGCGCATGCAGGCGTCCCAGCGCACGGGCTGCGCGAGCTGGCGGATGAGGGCTGCGCGGAACTCCACGCCGTCCGTCACGGTCTCGCCGGTCTCGTTGGACCAGATGGTGCGCACTGGATCGCGAACCTCGAAGAGCTCGGCGTCCGCGCCGAGCGCGGAACGAGCCTGTTCCATGTACCGCGTGTGGAACGCGCCGGCGACTTTGAGGGGGATGACGCGCGTCCCGGCGGCTGGTTCGCTGCGGAGCGCGTCGAGGGCCTCCGGGGCGCCTGCGGCGACGATCTGGCCGCCGCCGTTGAAGTTGGCCGGGGTGAGGTCGAGCTCTGCGAGGCGCGCGAGGACGGCATCTTCGTCTCCGCCGAGCACTGCGCTCATGCTGGTCGGCGTCGCGGCCGCATCCTGTGCCATGAGCTGCGAGCGGCGGGCGACGAAGCGCATCGCGGTGTCGGCGTCGAAGATGCCGGCAGCGTAGGCGGCTGTGATCTCGCCGACCGAGTGTCCGGCGACACCGCGGACGGCGGACGCTGCTCCGGGGAGTTCCATGAGCGAGTTCCACGCGAGGATGCCGGCGGCGACGATGAGGGGCTGGGCGATCGCCGTGTCACGGATCGTGTCGGCGTCTGACTCGGTGCCGTGCTTGACGAGGTCGATGCCGGAGGAGGCGGACAGCTGCTCGAGCGTGTCTCGGTTCCTCGCGTCTTCGATCCAGGGGAGCAGGAAGCCTGGAGTCTGAGAACCCTGGCCTGGGCAGGTGACGACAATCATGGATTCCATCATGACAGCACCTGAGTCCTCAGCCCTGTAGCAACAGTCCCAAGAAGTCGAGAATTCATTAGAGGATCTCTAGTGGGAGGTGCGCCGACCGCGTCGCGGAACGTTGGCTGCTCCGGTCGTGCCCGCTTGGCGTCGAGGTTCAGGCTGCTTGGGCTCGGCGATGTTGCCGAGGATGAGCGCGCACTGCAGGATGAGGGCCTCGCGTGGTCCGGTCGCGTCCCAGCCGATGACTTCGCTGACCCGCTTGAGGCGGTAGCGAACGGTGTTGGGGTGCACGAAGAGCTCACGTGCGGTCGCTTCGAGTGAGCGGCCGTTGTCGAGGTAGCACCAGAGCGTCGTGAGGAGGTCGCTCTGGTGGTCGGCGAGCGGCCTGAACACGCGGGCGACGAGTGTCTGTCTCGCGAGCGGGTCGCCTGCGAGTGCTCGCTCCGGCAGCAGTTCGTCGGCGAGCATGGGCCGCTGCGCCTTGCGCCAGGCGCCGGCCACCGCGAAGCCGGCGAGTGCGGCGCGCGCGCTTCTGGAGGCCTCGACGACGCTCGGCACGGGTGGGCCGAGCACCAGACGTCCGTCACCGAAGCTCGGTTCGAGGCGCTCGGCGATCTCCATGAACGGAACCTGCTCGGTCTCGTCACCCTCCCCGTTGGGGTGCGCGCGCCCGATGACGAGCACGAGGCGCCCGCCTTGGACGCCGACGAGCAGGTCGACCTTGTTGTGTCTGGCGGTTCGGCGGATCTGGTCGACCTCGAGGATCCTCGGGGTGGTCCCGACGAGGACGCTCACCTCGCCGTGGCCGTGCCAGCCGAGTGCCGCGATGCGGCTCGGGAGCTCATCATCGTGCTCGCCCGTGAGGATCGAGTCGACGACCAGCGCCTCGAGGCGCGCATCCCACAACCCGCGAGCCTCCGCGGCGCGCGCGTAGACGTCCGCAGCCGCGAAGGCGATGTCACGCGAGTACTTCAGCACCGCTTCACGCACGTCGCCGTCCGTGGACTTCGTCCGTTCCTCGACGACCTCCACGACCACTCGGATGAGCTGCAGCGTCTGCTGCAGGCTCACCGAGCGGAGGAGCTCGCGCGGAGCGGAGTCGAAGACGTCCGCCGCCACCCAGGGGGTGGCGGTCGGGTCCTCGAACCAGGCGATGAAGGAGGAGATGCCCGACTGGGCGACGAGGCCGACGGCGCTTCGTCGCCCAGGGGGCATGTCCCCGAACCAGGGAAGGGTGTCTTCCAAGCGCTTCACTGTCGCGGTCGAGAGCTCTCCCGAGATCGACCGAAGCCAGTTGAGTGTCTGGTCCTTTGTGCGTGGAGCAGGCATGATTCCGAACTGTGAGGTGGCGAGCAGGGGAGGAGGGCCGTTAGGCGTCTCCGCCCGCGCTGCCGCTCGTGCCGGCCTTCGGGTTGTGCAGGTCGTACTTGTCGATGGCCTCCTGCACGACCGAGCGGTCGAGCTTGCCCTGCGTCGCGAGGCGCTCGAGGGAGCGGACGACGACGGAGTGGCTGTCGATGAGGTAGTAGCGACGAGCTGCCGGACGAGTGTCGGAGATGCCGAAGTCATCGGCGCCGAGCGTCGTGAAGTCGTTCTTCACGAACGGACGGATCTGGTCCTGCACGGCGTGCGAGAAGTCGCTCACCGCGATGACCGGGCCCTCTGACGCCTGGAGCTTGTCCGTGACGAAGGGAACCTTCGGCTCCTCGTTCGGGTGCGTCCAGTTGTACTCCTCGGCACGGAGGCCGTCGCGACGGAGCTCGTTCCAGGACGTGACCGACCAGACCTCGGCGGCAACGCCCCAGTCCTTCTCGAGAATCTCCTGCGCCTCGAGAACCCACGGCACACCCACGCCAGACGCGAGCAGCTGCACGCGCGGCCCGGAGGCCTCGGTTCCCTTGAGGTAGTAGATGCCCTTGAGGATGCCCTCGACGTCGACGTTCTCCGGCTCAGCTGGCTGCGCCATCGGCTCGTTGTACACCGTGAGGTAGTACATGACGTTCGGGTCCTGCTTCGGGTTCTCCGACTGGGAGTCCGGGCCGTACATCCGCTCGATGCCTGCCTGCATGATGTGTGCGAGCTCGTAGGCGTAGGCGGGGTCGTAGGTGATGACTGCCGGGTTGGTTGCGGCGATGATCGGCGAGTGGCCGTCCATGTGCTGCAGGCCTTCGCCGGCGAGTGTGGTGCGTCCGGCGGTGGCTCCGATGAGGAAGCCTCGCGAGAGCTGGTCGGCTGCCGCCCACATGGCGTCCGCCGTGCGCTGGAACCCGAACATCGAGTAGTACATGTAGATCGGGATCATGGCTTCGCCGTGCGTCGAGTACGACGAACCGGCTGCCGTGAATGCGCCCATGGCGCCGGCCTCGTTGATGCCGACGTGGTTGATCTGACCCTGTTCGCTCTCGCGGTAGGCGAGGAGCAGCTCACGGTCGACCGACATGTAGTGCTGGCCGTTGGGGTTGTAGATCTTCGCGGTCGGGAAGAACGCGTCGACACCGAAGGTGCGGGCCTCGTCCGGGATGATCGGGACGATGCGTGCGCCGAAGTCCTTGACGCGCATGAGGTCCTTGAGGAGGCGGACGAACGCCATCGTCGAGGCGATCTCCTGCGTTCCGGAGCCCTTCTTGACGGACGCGTACGTCTTGTCTTCGGGGACCGCGATCTGCGTGAACTTCGAGCGACGCTCCGGCACGAAGCCGCCGAGCTCGCGGCGACGCTCCTGCATGTACTGGATGGCCTCGTTGTCCGCGCCGGGGTGGTAATACGGCGGCTGGTAGACGTCGGCTTCGAGCGCTGCGTCCGAGATGGGGATGTGCAGCTGGTCGCGGAACGCCTTCAGGTCGGGAAGCGTGAGCTTCTTCATCTGGTGCGTCGCGTTGCGGCCCTCGAAGTGCGGTCCGAGGCCGTAGCCCTTGATCGTGTGGGCGAGGATGACGGTCGGCTGGCCCTTGTGCTCAGTCGCTGCCTTGTAGGCCGCGTAGACCTTGCGGTAGTCGTGGCCGCCTCGCTTGAGGCCCCAGATCTCGTCGTCGCTGTAGTTCTCGACGAGCTTGAGAGCTTCTGGGTCGCGTCCGAAGAAGTTGTCGCGGACGAATCCACCCGACTCCGTCTTGTACGTCTGGAAGTCGCCGTCTGGCGTCTCGTTCATGAGCGTGCGGAGCGCGCCCTTGTCGTCGCGCTCGAGCAGCGAGTCCCACTCGCGACCCCAGACGACCTTGATGACGTGCCAGCCGGCGCCGCGGAAGAAGCTCTCGAGCTCCTGGATGATCTTGCCGTTTCCGCGGACGGGGCCGTCGAGGCGCTGCAGGTTGCAGTTGACGACGAAGGTCAGGTTGTCGAGGTTCTGGTTGGCTGCGACCTGCAGCTGACCACGCGACTCGACCTCATCCATCTCTCCGTCGCCCAGGTACGCCCACACGTGCGAACCGGAGGCATCCTTGATGCCGCGGTTGGTGAGGTACTTGTTGAACTGCGCCTGCCAGATCGCGTTGAGCGGCCCGATACCCATCGAGACGGTCGGGAACTGCCAGAAGTCCTTCATGAGGCGCGGGTGCGGGTACGACGGCATGCCGAACGGAGCAGCGGACTGCTCCTGGCGGAAGCCGTCGAGCTGCTCCGACGAGATCTGCCCCTGCAGGAAGGCACGCGAGTAGTTGCCGGGGGAGGCGTGCCCCTGGAAGAAGACCTGGTCGGGTCCGTCCGCGTGGTCGTAGCCCTTGAAGAAGTGGTTCAGACCCACTTCGTAGAGCGTCGCCTGCGACGCGTAGGAGGAGATGTGGCCGCCGACTGCGACCCCTTCGCGCTGCGCGCGCTGCACCGTCATGGCCGCGTTCCAGCGGATCCACGAACGGTACGTGCGCTCCAGCGACTCGTCACCGGGGAACTCTGGCTCATCCTCGGGCGCAATCGAGTTCACGTAGTCGGTGGTTGGAACCATGGGAACGCCGAGGTGGCGCTCCCGAGACCGCTCAAGAAGGCTGAGCATGATGTCTCGTCCGCGCTGGTGTCCCTGCGCGTCTACGACCGCATCGAGCGATTCTCGCCATTCGGCGGTCTCCTCGGGGTCGCTGTCAACGTAATGCTCTGAGTACGGATCCTGGTTGTTAACAGCCACCGTCGACCTCATTTCGTTCCGGGTTCGTCACGTCAATGGCGCACGCCAGGTTATGACGCGCAGTCCACCCGGTAGCCTATCTATGGTTTGTGCGATGCACACGCAGGTTGAGGGGAATCCTTGTCGAAGCGCGCACAACCGAACATCATGAGTGGAGAGGGCCTGATCGTGAGCGAATTCGGGCCGCCACTCGAATCCATCTCCCTGGTCGATCATCGCGGCGGGATGCGCGTCGTCGCGGGCCCGGCAGCGTCGGCTCGGCTGCTCGTGTTCGTGCCAGGGGCGTTCACACCCGTGTGCGCCGATGAGGTTCGAGAGTTCGTCGAGCTGGTCGACTCGGCTCGGAATACGGGGAGATCCAGCGCTCTCGCTCCAGGCTTCGAGGTCTTCGTCGTCGCTACCGACAGTGCGGCGACGCTGAGAGCCTGGCTGCACGACCTCGGCGCTGACGGAGTGCTCACCGGATGCAGCGATTTCTGGCCGCACGGGCGGGCCGCGCGCGCCTACGGCGCATTCGACGAGGGTTCTGGCGCAGCTACGCGCCGTACCTTCCTGCTGCGAGCGGATGGCAGCTACCGTCTCGTCGCGTCCGCTCGCCCGGGGGAGTCGCGTGTTCGAGCGGACCACGCCGCCGCGCTACACTTGCTCGCCGAGGGCCTTTAGCTCAGCTGGTAGAGCGCCACGTTTACACCGTGGATGTCGTCGGTTCGATCCCGGCAGGGCCCACCACTCTCCACCCCTGGTCAGAGGCACATTCGTGCCGAGCCTCTCGCTCCCAGGCTCTCGATCAGGCGGTCAAATTCCGGTGAGATTCCGATCGCCTTATGTTCCACCCTCGGTCTCGCAAGGGTGGTGCTCACCGCGCCGCCGAGACCTCCACGAGACCCGTGCGGTCGCGGAGGTTCTATGCATCTGATGAGCCGCTCGGGCTGGATTCGTGGCAATAAAACTGTCCATTCGAGGTCGTAATGGATACAAGTGTTACCATGCCGGTATGGCGGAACCCGATCTTGCACGACCACAGCGCCGCAGTCGCGAAGAGCGCGCGCTGGCCGCGCTCGGAGATTCCCTGCGTCGCTGGCGGAAGCTGCGCGGCATCACCGCCGAGCAGGTCGCGGAGCGCGCGCGCACCACACGGGTCACCCTCCGCAAGATCGAGAACGGCGGCAGCGTCTCCAGTGACATTCTCATGCGCGTCCTCATGGTTCTTGGTATCGAGCAAGGCATCCTCGACGCTGTCGAACCCCTCAACTCAGATGTCGGCCGCCTTCGCGCGGACGAGCTCCTCGGCGAACGAGTGAGACCCCGACGATGAACGTCGACGTCTTCACCACGCTCGCCGACGGCAGGGAAGTGCTTGCCGGCATCGCGCAATCTACGGCCCATCCGCACCGGCGCGCTGCCGGTATCAGCTTCACCTACGCGCCCGACTACCTGCGCCTGCGCGGCGCGTACGCGCTCTCCCCGGACCTGCCACTCAGAGTCGGTGTCCAGAACCCGCCTATGCACCGGCCGATGTTCACCGGATTCGCCGACGCGATGCCCGATCGATGGGGCACGCGTCTCCTCCAGAGCGAGCACCGGCGTCGTCGCCGAGCCGACCCGGCCCTGCCTTCGAAGCTGGACGAGACGGGCCTGCTCCTGGCTGTGCCCGACCACACTCGCCAAGGCGCGCTCCGCTTCCGCGACAGCAGCGGCAGCTTCCAGAGCCACGCCGCTGGGCCACCCCCGGCAGTCCACGACCTCGCCTCACTGGTTGCAGCCAGCGACGACGCCCAACGGGGGATCGGACCCAGTGACGAGACGCTCCGCACTCTCGTGCCGATCGGCACGTCCCAAGGCGGTGCGCGCCCGAAAGCAGCCGTCATCAACGGGCGCGGTCGGCTCGCGATCGCCAAACTGCCCCAGGCCGACGACCGCTGGAACATTGCAGCCTGGGAAATAGCGACCATGCGGATGGCGCACGCCGCCGGCATCGTCACCCCGCACCACGAGCTGCACCCCGCCACGACCGGTGACGGCTACGGCGTTGCCGTCATCGAACGCTTCGACCGGGACGGCGATACGCGCCGCGGTTATCTCAGTCTGCATAGCTTCCTCCAGACGGAAGATGGGCAGCACACCGACTACGAGTCGATCGCCATCGAGCTCACAGCCGCCACGGCCACCAATGGCGAGCAGCTGTTCCGACGAGTGGCGCTCACCATCCTCGTCAACAACGTCGACGATCACCTTCGCAACCACGGACTGCTCCTCGGCCGCCGCGGATGGGAGCTGAGCCCCGTCTTCGACGTGAACCCGTTCCCCTACGCGCAAGACGCCGCGACAGCACTGACCCTTGACGATGACCCCGACAACCGCGACCTCCGGCAGCTCATCGCCAGCGCCGACGCGTACCGGCTCGCCGACGAGCAGGCCATCGACGCCATCCGCGAGGTCGAGCACGCAACCGCTGACTGGGCGAAGTACGGGGCTGAGGCTGGCTTTCCGCGAGACGAGATCGAAGGGTTTGCCGACGCATTCGAGGGGCCGAACCGCGAGCGTGCGAAAGCGGCCGTCCCCTCGAGCCCAAGCATCATCGACCTGCCAGCCCCGCCCAGATCGAGCGGCGCAGCAGGGGCAGGCCGCGTCTGGATCCCCGCGCACACCCGTCGAGGGATGCACGTCCGCGGACACTGGCGCGACACGAGCTAAGCCATCCACCGCAGGATGGGCAGCTTCCGCCCACGACTGCCCCGATCGTTGCTGTTCTGCGGATTGAGAGCACCCTCGCACGCGGTGAGACGGCCGTCCGCCGAGACCCGCAGTTGCAAGGGCGGCGAACGGAAGCCACGAAACTCAGCACGCAGGCGCAGGAGCTGATCGAAGCCCGGAGACATGCTCGAGGCAAACCGCATCCAGGTGGTCAACCCGCAGGCGAAGTCCGTGAACGACATGTCAGTGACGACCACCGCGATCCACCGCGCTGGCGGAACGTTCACCGCGATCGCCCTCCACTCGGCCACACCTGTACCCGGGAGGCGTCCAGGATCGATTGGGAGCGTGGTCGCGTCACCCGTGCACGGACAACAGGCGAACGAAGCGAGGTACAGATGACCGCAAACCCCAACTCAGAGCTGGCAGCACCTCCCGAATTGGAGGCCGTGATCGGGCGCGGGTGGATCGTGGAAGTACGCCGCTACACCCTCTGGATCCTCACGATTGCCGTGTTCCACACCATCGCGAGCAGCGGTTCTCGCAGCTACTGTCCGGGTGGTGTGACCGGGGCTGGAGACTATCTCGACGCGAATGGGGAGATCACGGACCAGGTCCCGAATTGTCTCGCGATGACGCTGCAGCCCAGTCCGTTCGCATACCTGGCGTTGGCGCTCGGATTCGTGAGCATCCTCACCGTGCTCATCCGCCGGGGAACGATCCTCGCAGACGCTCGACGCCAGTTCAGTCGTTCAGCGATCCTGTTCACCATCGTGATCGTGCTCTGGACCGGAGGGTCGCTCTACTCACTCTTCACGTTCCCGATCGAGCTCTATGACGGTGGCCTCGCTCGTCCTGACGGATTCATCTTCGGCGATGTCGAAGTCGACATCTCTCCTATGCAGGTCCAGCTGCCGAACCCGAGCTGACCGGCGGCGCTCGGCGGTGCCTATACACAACCACGGACGCAGCAAGGGTGCACACCCCCACCCCGCCAGCCGGCCACAGGAAGACCGCGCTCGCCGCATCCCGCGCCCTCATGGATCGCAAACGTGGACCCGCGTCCGCTCAGGAATTGTTCACACGCCTTAAACGTGAACAATCCCCGTAGTCGTGTTGAACAACATAGGGTCGATTGATACCCGGGTGTTCGCACCGGCGATCTTGATCCCTGAGCGCGACCCGCGGTGTACCCACCCCTCTGCCGACGGCGCCGGAGCACCATGAGTCCGACGCCCCCACACCTAGGACAAGAGACCATGACACGCGTCACCAGACGACTCCTCGCCGCACTCGGCGCCGGGGCCATCCTCGCCACCGTGCTCGCCTCGCCGGCGCAGGCGGCACCCGACCCCCGCCTCGAGAGCACCGAGCGCGACGTCGAGGAGCTCCGTCTCAGCGCCACGCTCCCCGGCGAGACCGTTCCCTTCTCCACCCAGATGATCGCATCCACCGGGCTTGAGGCCGCGCTCGACAACTTTTCGGCCGCGCTCGCCGGGACCGCACCCGACAACGCCGACACGCTCATCGTGGAGACGGGACGTGAGCTCTGGGACATCGCTGTCCAGAACGCTCAAGACGTCGGAGCAGCCACCCGTTACGAGGACCGCGGCCTCTACTGGGCGCGGCTCGCGATGCGCGCCGAGGTCAAGGACTGGGCCGCCTCCTCCGCCGTCTCGGCTGAGCAGCTCACCGACCTGCTGCACAACCTGGAGGAGGCGACTCGCGGCCTGCTCGAGCTCGGCTTCGACGAGGACCCTGGCGTCACCAAGGTGATGATCAGCGGATTCGACCCGTTCCAGCTTCCCGCCCTGCTTGAGCGCTCGAACCCCTCCGGTGCCGTCGCCCTCTCCCTCTCCGGCCGTGTCATCGAGACGCCCTCCGGGCCAGTGCAGATCCAGGCCGTCGTGCTGCCCGTGACGTGGTCGCGCTTCGACGGCGGAATCGTCGAGGACGCGTACGGTCCCCAGTTCCTCGCGGGTCCCGCGTCCCCCCAGATGGCGATGACCATCAGCCAGGGGCGCACCGGCTACGACATCGAGCGCTGGGCGAGCAGTTGGCGCGGCGGCGGCGTCGACAACCTCGACGAGCGTGCTCTCGAACAGGCACCGGATTCGGCGGCGTGGCCGCAGACCGTCGACGGGGCGCAGTTCATCGAGACGACGCTGCCGTTCGAAGAGATGGTTGCCGCAGAGACGGGCCCGTTCCCGGTGCAGCTCAACAATGCCTTCTGCTACTCCTTCAGCGAAGCTCGGGATGACGAGGCGCAGTGTGTCGGCACGAACGACCCGACGGCGCCGCCCGAGGGATCTTTCGCAGTGAGTGGTGGAGGCGGCGACTACCTCTCGAACGAGAGCATGTACCGCGCGAACCGCCTCCGCGTCGGCCTGGACCGTCAGGACGTGGCCGGCGGCCACCTGCACGTCCCAGTGCTCGACTACGCCAACCTCGCCGCCAACCGGGCGACGAACGTCGAGCAGACGCAGCAGCTCATCTTGGCCGCGGCCGCCGCGCTTCCGACACCCGCAAGCCCGGAGCCCACGCCCACGGCAACCCCGTCAACCACTCCGACCGTCGCGCCCGAGCCCACGCAGGAACCGGAACCCACCGTTGCGCCTGAACCATCGACGGCTCCGAGCCCCGTCGAGACCGCGACGTCCGCGCCAGCGGCTCCCGTCGACGGTGACTCGAGTGCATCACTCGCCACGACAGGAAGCGCCGGAGTGCCGTTCCTGACGATCACTGCGGCTGCGATCGCCGCACTCGGCGGGCTTGTCCTGCTGCTGCGTCGCCGACACAGCTAACGCCCGCTTGGCGGGGAAGGTGGCGCATCCGTCTTCCCGAAGCCAACACAGCCTCCCCGGCTCGCCGACCGCCGCCCCGACTCCGTGGGTCCAGACGGTCGGCTGGTCGGGGAGGAATCCACCCTGTGCGGATGAGCCGTGACGACGATCATCCCGCTTTCGCTAGGCTCGCAGTGACACCGCGGGGGGGCAGCAACCGCCTTGGAGGCGATCATGCCGAACCGAGCACATCGCGCGGAGGAAGAGTCGCTCGAGGATTTTCTCGACGACTACACACCCGGGGAAGCGACGTTCTCCCTCTCGACCGGTGACACGCCGCTGCTCAGGGCGATGCTGAATCCAGATCTGACGGCCCGCCTGGGCATCGCTGAGCGGCTGCTCGACGACGGCGCGGATGCATCCGTCACCCTCTCGTCCGGTCTCAACGCCCTGCACCTGCTGTTCTCGAACCGCGAGCACGACCTCGACCGCGAGGCGGCGCTTGCCGCTCGGCTCATCGCGGGCGGCGCCGACGTGAACGCGATCTCGTAGCGGCAGGGACCGCCGCTGCTCACCATGATCGACTCAGGTATGGCCTCGCTGACCGGCATCGGCGTCGTCATTGATGCGATCACCGAGTCGACGATGATCGACCTCGAGGTCCTCGTCAACCGCAGAGGAAGGCCTCGAAAGACACTTCGCGAGGAGATCGCGACATCGGCGTGGCACATTCCCGAGGTGAGGGAGCGTCTCGGGATCTCGCACCAGCCCTGACCGAGGCGATAGCCTCGCCAGCCTCAGGTGGTCTCCCCGGAGCGTCGCTAGCCTCGACGGGGCATCCGGCGCGCTCAGCTTCAGGTCTCGCTTGCGGCCAATGCCCGAAGGTACCGGCGGGTCATCCGAGTCTGCACCGTTCGAGCTATTGGGCCGCCGAGGATGGTGAACCAGCGCGCGGGTGCGGAGAAGGCGACGATGCTGAAAGTCACAGTCCCGGAATCCGCCAGGTCCAGCACGAAGCGCTCCTCACCTCGCTCGGGGTGGCCGGGGAGCGTGCCGTAGGCGAAGCCGCAGGAGGTCGAGGTGCGCTCGGCCCAGACGACGAGGCAAGGGATCGTGAACTTCAGCGGACCCATCCGCAGTCGCATGACGACACGCGATCCCTCCCGCAGGGGGACCTCCGAGAGCTCGACCGAGGCGCCGGATCTGCTCTGCGCGCGGCCAGCGAGCAGGTCGTCGGCCGCCCGCTCGAACGTGTCGCGCCCGTGCCCGATGACCAGCGATTCGCGCACGTGGTGGTAGCCGTCAGGCAGTTGTCCGGCGGTCGCTCCGACCTCCGCATACGTGAGCCGTGTCATGAGGTGCTTGCTAGCCCGCACATCATGTGGGCGAGCTCATGCGACGGTGAGGCGAGATACGCCGAGGCGGAGGCGGTCGGCATGAACCTAGAACCTCTCCTTCTCGTCGATGGCTGCGGGAGACACGACGGCGGCGATCTGCGTGCCCTCCTCCGCGCTCGTGAAGAGGGCCACGACGATGTCGTCGGTGACCGGCCAGAGGTCGACGTGCTGGATCCACGTCACCTCGAGCTTGTTGGCTGCCCACGAGCCTGGCGCTGGCGCCTCAGCCCGAGGGGTTCCCCACTGTGCGATGAAGGCGGCTCGCACATCGCTCATGACCCGAGCGAGCGCTGCCACATCAGCGGGGCTCCCTGGCTCGTGGGTGTCGATGACGGCAAGCTCATGCCCCCACGCTGCCGTGGTGCGTGGCAGGTTCCGGAGTCGCCCGAACTGGATTCGCTCGATACGCGGCTCCTCGAACAGCTCGAGGCAGGCAGCGATCACCTCGCTGGTGTTCACCTCTGGGGCGACGAAGGGAGTGGCGGCGCGGACAGGCTCAGGTTCCTCGTTCTTGACTTCAGCCACCCAGGCGTCGAACGGGTCTGGTTCGCGAACCTCCCAGTGGGCGGGCACCTCGACGCCGAATTCCGTCTCGACCCACGCCCTGAACTGAGCCAGTGCCGCCACCGATTCCTCGTCCTCGTCAGACGGTTCCTCGGCGAGCCCGTAGCCGTTCAGCTCGAGATAGCCGATGGCGAGCAGTCGCAGGAAGTCCACCGCGTCATCAGCGAGGGAAAGGCGCTCGCCCTCCGACCCGAGCACCACCACACGGATGGCGTCCGAGGGGTCGCGCCAGAGCGCGGCGAAGCTTCCGGTGCCGTCGGTCTGCCCGAGCGGGAAGAGGCGGTCGTGCCCCACTTCGTCCGGCTCGAACCAGCCGGTCAGCGACTCGGTGGGGGAGAAGACGATGCCGAGCTCCGCGGTCCCCGCGTATGGGGTGAGGAAGTAGCCGTTCCGGTTCTCGAAGCCCCAGCCCTGTCCTTCCATCCACGTCCACGCCCGCTCGAGCGGCTCGGGGATGGTCATACCGTCGGGGAGCTTCGGCACCAGGAGGTCTGCGAGATGTGACATGCGTTCAGGATGGCCGCCGAGCTTGAGCAGATCCAGGGAGCGCCGTGCAGAACGCCCCGCCCTGTGACGGGCGGGGCGTTCGAGAAGCCGATACCTGCGGCGCTAGGGGCGAAGCAGGACCTTGCCGACCCGGCCCGAGGTGAGGCTCGCCTCGACCGCGTCGGTGATCTGTTCGAACGGGAACACGTCGGCCACGGGAAGCGTCAGCTGACCCGAGCCGAGGTGCTGAAGCAGCTCGCCGAAGAGACGCTGCTTGAGGCCGGCGTCGATGGACTGGCTGACCTTGCTGCCCCAGAACCCGCGGACTGTCGCCTGCTTGAAGATGACGTCGCCGGAGGACAGCTCGAGCGTGGGTGACGCCATCGCGCCGAAGACGACGAGCTCGCCGTTCTCCGCGAGGAGCGAGAGCACCTCGCCAGCCGACTTGCCACCCACGGATTCGATGCCGACCTTGATGGGCGCACCACCGGTGATCGCCTCGACCTCGTCGCGCCAGCCGTCCACGTTCGTCGCGACGATGCGCTCGATTCCCTGCTCGCGAAGCTCGTCAACACCCTCGGACCGACGCACGAGGCCGACCACGTTGACGCCGCGGGCCGCCGCGATCTGGGCGACCATGCGGCCGACGGCGCCGTTCGCCGCGTTCTGCACAAGCCAGTCGCCGGACTCGAGGCCGAGCGACTCGAGCAGGCTGATGGCGCTGAACGGCATCGCGACGAGCTGCGCGGCCGATTCGTCCGGCACGCTGTCCGGGACGGGGATGAGGCCAGCGGCGGGGGTGGTCACGTACTCGGCCCACGCGCCGAACGATCCGCCGGTCGCTACCCGCTGGCCGACACTCAGTCCCTCGACGTCGGAGCCGATCGCGTCCACGACCCCGACAGCTTCGGTCCCAGCTCGTGCGGGCAGCTCGGGCTTGAAGCCGTAGGTGCCGCGCACGGTCCAGAGGTCATGGTTGTGGATGGGGGAGAGCAGGATGCGCAGGCGCACCTCGCCGGGGCCGGGCTGGGGGAGTTCCTGTTCCTCGACTGTCAGGACGTCCTGCGGCTCGCCGAAGGTGGGATGGGTGATGGTGCGCATGATCAGTCCTCCGAGACCGTGATGGTGACGTCGATGTTGCCGCGAGTGGCGTTGGAGTATGGGCAGACCTGGTGTGCCGCGTCGGCGAGGGCCTGAGCTTCGTCGTGGGCCAGGTTGGGGATGACGACCTCGAGCAGCACGGCGAGCTGGAACCCGCCCTCGCCGTTCGGTCCGATCTGCACGCGTCCGCCGACGCTGGAGTCGCCGAGGTCGAGCTTCTTGCCTCGCGCGACGGCGTTCAGGGCGGAGTGGAAGCAGGCTGCGTACCCGGCGGCGAACAGCTGCTCGGGGTTCGAGCCAGCTCCCGACCCGCCCATCTCCTTGGGTACGGCCATCGTGAGGTCGACGGTGCCGTCGCTCGTGACGACGCGACCGTCTCGGCCTTGGCCGGTCGAGAGAGCTTCCGCGGTGTAGAGCACGTCCACAGCTAGTCCTTCTTTCCTTGTGCGTCCGCCTGGTCGGCGGTGGCTTGCATGGTCTCGGTCAGGTGCTGGAGGGTGCGCAGCAGTGCTGCACCTGATTCCTCGGTCCCGAGACCGGTCCCCGCGGCGATGCGGGCTGGGATGTGCGAGAGCTCGGTGCGGAGCGCGACGGCTCGGTCGGTGAGCCTGACGTCGACAACCCTCTCGTCGTCCTGGTGACGTTCGCGTGCGATCAGGTCCGCCTGGGCCATGCGCTTCAGCAGCGGCGACAGGGTGCCGGAGTCGAGCTGCAGCAGCTCGCCGAGCGTCTTCACCGACTGCTGCCCGTCGTTCCAGAGCACGACGAGCACGAGGTACTGCGGGTAGGTGAGGCCGAACGGCTCCAGGAGCTTTCGGTAGGCCTGCGTGGTCGCCCTGCTCGCCGCGTAGAGCGAGAAGCAGATCATGTCGTCGGTAACGGGCATGCATAAAGCATTGCACACAGCTCAATTGTGCACAATTAAACAGCGCATCAGTCATCACCGTCGAACAGTCCTCCGTCGAGCACCCAGTTGTAGCGGAGGCGGAGCGCGCGTTCGGTGCTCGCCACCAGGCTCGCGACGACGAGAGAGATGTTGAGCCACGACGGAAGATGGATCGGCGAGGAGAACGTGCCGACCCGATCCGCGATCGGCGGAATGCTCGTCAACTGCTCTGCGATCTGCGGCACGCCGAGCACGAGCGCGACGACGAGGATGCTCACCGAGGCGATGCCGAGGAAGCGGCTCAGGCCGGGCCGGTCGCGCTGCAGTCGCGCTCTGCGCCCCTCTGCGGAGCCAGGGTCGGGCACCAGCTGCTGCTCGCGTCCCTCCGCCGAGACGAAGTGGCAGCGCTTGAGCCCGTAGCCGCTGGCGACGACCTCGATCGTGCCGCCGGGGGCCTGGAACAGGGCGGGGAGCTTCGACTGCGCCACATGGCGTCCATCCCGGTAGAGGCCCGCCACAACCTCGCCGTCAGAGTCTCCCCAGAGCTTCACGTCCACCGACCAGAGGTGCTGCACGCCGTCGCCTTCGACGAGCCGGAGGTGGAACAGGGCTCGTGAGAAGGGCTGCCACCACCGATACCGCTTGAGCTCGTGGCCATCGCCGGCCGTCACCCTCTGGGCGGCCCGCTTGCGCTTCCAGTCCGAGAACATCGCGGCCACGGTAGCAAGCGGCCCTGCGCGGCTCCCGGACACCGTGACCGGAACGTAGCCGTTCGGGGTCCTGCAGCCGGATAGATTGAAGTCTTCCCGACCCGGAGGATCGCCCGTGACTCGCCCGTCGCCCAAGAAGCGCTCCCGCGCCGGTAGAGCCGCTGCCAAGCGCGCGCCGACGACAGCTGGTCCAGGCCGGAAGCGGGTCGCGCCGCGCTCGGGGTCCGCGACGTCGAGGCCGCGCACGCCTCGACGCGCGAGCACGCCGCCTGCCAGGGGTGGCCGCACGAGCGCGAGCAGATCGGCGCGGCCAGCCGCCGCCAGGCGAGCGCCCGTGTGGTGGATGCAGGCGAAGCCGGTCACCTCCACGCTGCGCTATCCGCGGCTCGCCGCGCTCGCATTCCTGCTGGCGGTCACGCTCGTGACACTCGCTGCGACACTCGGCATTCTCTGGCTCTTCGTGCCGGAAGTCGCTGCGCGTACGGTCGAGCAGGCTCTCCTGCTGGCCCTCGGACTCGCCCAGGTCGTGCAGTCCGTCGTCTCGTGGCTCGGGTCGGTGCTCTAGCGCCTCGAACGTACAGGCCACCTGTCACGGTCTCCCTCACCCGGTCTCGCATCCTCCACGTTCAACCGCGCACAGACCCCCGGAAGCGGCTCGCCCACCAGACGAACGTGGCCGCCACGAGAAGAGCACCGAGCAGGCCCACGACGTGCAGGAACAGAGAGACGGGCCCGTGCTCCGGCAGCAGGAACCCGTAGGGCACCCAGCCGTCGGTCGCACCTCGGAGCAGCACGACGAGCATCCAGAGCAGCGGGTAGGGCAGCACGACCCACAGCCGCTGCCAGGCCAGTCGCGGGCGATCACCGACGAGCAGCCAGTCGAGGACCACGTAGGAGGGGAAGACGACGTGCAGGATGGCACTCACCCACGGAGGCGCAGAACCGGTCCCAGGCACGAGCGTGTTGTAGATGACACCCACGATGATCATGCAGCTCGTAGCGACACCACGGAGAACCGCGAGCCATGCGGGAGCATCGCGCCCGAGCATGGCGAGCACTCCCGCCGCGATGAGGAGTCCGCTCGTGATGAGGCTCGTCTGATTCGTGAAGTAGCCGAAGAAGTCGAACGGGTTGCTGTCGCCGACACCGATGCGGCCGACGTAGGTGGAGACGAGCATCGCGATGACGGCGAGACCGACGCCGATCCGCACCACGCCGACAACTCGGCGTGCCGACTTGGACGCCTGGTGCTCTGTCGTGCTCGTCATCTGCGTCAGCCTAGGGCCGCAAGGCTGGCACAGGACTGCGACCCGCGCTCGTAGGATCTGGAGCGTGACCGACGACTTCCCCCTTCGCGACCCCGCTGCCACCACCGCCCACGTGGCGGAGTCCGATCTCACCGACGCCATCGACGAGGTCCTCGATGCCGCGATGGCGTTGCTCTCGGAACGCGGCGATGCGGCGGTCGAAGATGGCGACCTCGATCCCGTCTTCCGCGCCCACGTCGTGGAGATCCTCACCGAGGCCTGGACGAGGCTCGCGGGACTCCGCGATTTCGGGTACCTGCAAGCCCCCGCATCGCTGGACCTCGGCCTCATGCAGGCGACGGCCGACGTGCTGCTCGCCCAGGGCCTGCACCCGGCCCAGCCTCTCGTATCGGCGAACGTCCTCTTCGAGGTCGCCCTTCCCGCGTTCGCTTCCCGGATGCCGGTGCCGACGGTGACGGTCGCCCAGGTGCTGCACTCGAGCGTCTTCGGCAGGTTCGTCCCGGGGGCCCTCGCCTACGCCGAGACGCTCCGCGGCCAGCTCTCCGGAGTTCAGCGCGTCGCGGAGCTCCGCCTCGCGCGTCAGCTGCGGGAGTCGATCCTGCCCGAGCTCGGCGGTGACCGTCCCGCTCGAGCAGCGGCGCTCGTCGACGCGCTCAGCTGGGACCTCGAGCACCCGGCACCGCAGGACTTCCCGGACGCCTTGTTCGAGTACGCGCGCCACGAGCTGCCGATCCTGACGCCTGTGGAGGTGACCGAGATCGGCACCAGGGGCCGAGTCTCCGCGCCCGCAGCTGAGGAACTGCACGCCATCGCGGTCGAGGCGATCAGGAACGCGCGGCGTCACGCCGGGGCGAGTCGGATCGACGTCGTGCTGCTCTGGCGGCCATCGACGCTGGTGCTCACGGTCACGGACGACGGACACGGCGCCGCCGCGCCGCTCGAGGAGCTCGGGGCGCGAACCCACGGCATCGCATCCATGCGGCAGCGGGCGGCGCTTGTCCACGCACGCATCCGCTTCGAGACGAACGAGACGGGCACGACCGTGACGCTCACGTGCCCGACGGATGCAGACGAGGACGCCCGCGCCTGAGGCGCGGGCGTCCGACGTCGACGAATGAGCCGAGTGCTACGGCGTGGGCATGCCGCCGTTCACGTTGAGCGTCTCGCCGAGCACGTAGCTCGACTCGGGTGAAGCCAGGAAGACATACGCGGGCGCGAGCTCTGCTGGCTGCCCCATGCGCCCGAGCGGTGTGTCCTCGCCGAACTGCTCGACCTTCTCCGGCGGCTGGCCGTCCGTGACCTGGAGGGGCGTCCAGATCGGGCCGGGAGCGACCGCGTTGACGCGGATGCCCTTCGGCGCGAGCTGCTGCGCGAGGCCCTTGGTGAAGGCGTTGATGGTCGCCTTCGTCGATGCGTAGTCGACGAGGATCGGAGCCGGCGAGTAGGCCTGGATCGACGTGGTGTTGATGATCGTCGACCCCGGGGGGAGGTGCGGGATCGCGGCCTTCGAGATCTCGAACATCGCGTACACGTTGACCTTGAACGTCTCGTCGAACTGCTCGCTCGTGAGCGTCGTCAGGTCCTCGTTGTAGATCTGCTTCCCGGCATTGTTGACGAGGATGTCGAGTCCGCCGAGCTTCGCGACGGCAGCATCCGCAAGGCCCTTCACGTACTTCTCGTCGGTCAGGTCGCCGGGCAGCTGCACGACGTTGACCCCAGCGTCCTGGGCGATCGCGGTGATGCGGTCTGCATCCTCCTGCTCTTCGGGCAGGTAGGCGAGAGCGACGTCTGCACCCTCGCGGGCGAAGGCGATGACGGTTGCCGCCCCGATGCCGGAGTCGCCGCCCGTGACGAGGGCGCGGCGGCCCTTGAGTCGGCCGGAACCCTCGTAGGTGCTCTCGCCGAGGTCGGCGGTGTCGCGGAGCTTCGCGTCGAGTCCCGGCTCCGTCTGGTCGTCGGAGTTCGGCTCGATCTCGCTGTAGAGCTTGGTCGGGTCGGTGAAGGTGTACTGATTGGCCATGTTCGACTCCTGTTCGTTCGGTTGATCGTTCGTGGGTGAGGGGAAAGCGAGTCCGCGCGAAGCGGATGACGCTCAGATGGTCGCTACCGAGCCCGCGTCGACTCGGTAGTTCGAGCCGTTCACGAAGGAGGCTCGGTCTGAGCAGAGGAAGGTGATGACGGATGCGACTTCGTGGGCCTCCCCGCGGCGGCCGAGCTCCATGTACGGGCGCTCCTCGTCGAGGAACGACTCGATGGCCTCGTCGAAGCTCGTGCCGAGCTCGTCGGCGCGCTTCTTCATCATCGCGTCAGTCATGGGCGTCGCGATGAAGGCGGGGGACACCGCGTTCACGAGCAGTCCCTCGGAGGCATAGCTGCGGGACAGCCCCTTCGAGAGCGCGAGGATGCCCGCTTTGGCCGCGCAGTAGGGCAGCTCGTCGTCGTACGGCTGGACCGCATCCTCGGAAGCGAGGAACACGATGCGCCCCCAGCCGCCCTTGCGGAGCGAGGGGAGGAACTGGCGGACGAGGCGGACCGGCCCGAGCAGGTCGATCTCGACGGTCTTGGTCCAGCCCTCGTCGTCGATCTCATGGAAGAGGCCCTGCGCGCCTGTGATGCCGGCGGACTGGACGAGGATGTCGATGTCTCCGACGTGCTCCTGCACGAAGCCGTGGAGTTCCGCGAGATCGTCGAGCTTCGTGATGTCGGCGGCGTACGAGTGGAGGCGCCCCTCGGGTGCGTCCAGTTTCGCCGCGGCCGCCGCCAGCGACTCCTCGTCGCGGTCGCTCAGGACGACGGTCGCGCCCTCTTCGAGGAGCTGCTTCGCGGTCTCCCAGCCGATGCCGGAGTCGCCGCCCGTGATGAGTGCCTTCTTGCCGGTGATGCCTAGATCCATGTCTTCTTCCCGTCTGCGATGTTCGTGTGGTGTGCGGTGCGGTCGAGTTGAGGATGGAGACGTCAGAAAGCACCGGTGGTCTGCCCGAAGACAGACGCGGCGCGCCCGCGGCCCATGCCCTCGACGGCGAAGATCGACCCGCTCAACGGGGAGTCGACCAGGTCGCGTTCCGTGAGGTTCTCGCGCGCCGTGCCGACGAAGAGGGTCGACAGGGCTTGACCGCCGAAGGCGACGGACGTCACGTTCGGGGCGGGAACGCTCAGATCCCCGAGGGGGTCGCCGTCTAAGCTCCAGTGCGCGACGCTCCCGGCTCCGTAGATGCCGTTCCAGAACGAGCCGTCGACAGCGCGTGCGAGACCATCCGAGTTGCGACCGTGGATGAACGGCTCGAGCTCGCCGAGGTCCTCGGGGCCGGGTCCGTACGCTGCACGGTAGATCGTCTGCGTCGAGGTGTCAGTGACGTAGATGGTGTCGCCCGAGTCGCTCCACTCGAGGCCGTTGGTCGTGTGGAACCCGCCCAGCAGCATCCGCACCGTTCCTTCGGCGTCGAACGTGTAGAGCGCGCCGTCTGGGGCCGTCGAGGTCATGTTCATGGAGCCGACGACGAAGCGGCCGAACGGGTCGACCTTGCCTTCGTTGAAGCGGATGCCACCGTGCGAGTGCTCGACCGAGGCGAGGGTCTTCGTGAGGCGCCCGTCAGCGTCGAGCTCGACGATGCGGTCCTGGAGTGAGGCGACGAACCCGCCGCCCGCGGCTGGCTGGATGGCGCTCACCGGAGCCGGGAGCTCGGCGATCCGGTCGTCGCTGCCGTCCCTCGCTCCGTCGATGCTCCCCAGGTGGAACGTGCCCTCGGTGATGTCCACCCAGGCCAGGTCCTCCGTTCGGGCGTCCCACCAGATGCTCTCCACGAGCACGGAGCGCAATTCGCGAAAGAGGGTCGGCTCACCGGTCATCACGGGCCTCCTTCGGCACCAGGTCCTTGATCATGAGGGCCGCGTTGACGAGCGCCAGGTGACTGAGTCCCTGTGGCAGGTTGCCCCAGAACGCTCCGTCGCCTGCGGCGATCATCTCGGCGAGCAGGCCGACGTCGTTGGTCTGCGTCACGAGGTCGTCCATGGCTGAGACCGCTTCTTCGTGCCTGCCCACGCACGCGAGTGCGGACACCCGCCAGAAGGCGCAGGCCACGAACGTGTGCTCCTCCGCTGAGACGCCCGAGTACCGGTGGAGCAGCGACCCCTGGCCGAGCTCCCGAGTCAGGGCGTCGATGGTGGACGACATCCGCTCACCTCGATCGAAGCCGCTCGGCGCATGCAGCAGCACCGAGGCGTCGAGGCGGTCCGTCCCGGGGTGCATGACGTAGCTTGCGAGGTCCTCGGACCAGCAGTGCTCGTCGGTCCAATCGTGAATCCGGTCGCGTTCCGCCTTCCAGCGTGCGGCGTCGCCGTTGATGTGCGAACCCTCGGCGAGCGCGATCGCGTCGGTCAGCGCCTGCCAGCACCCCATCTTCGAGGACGTGTAGTGCTGCTCGTCCCCGAGCTCCCACATCCCCGCATCGCGGCTGCGCCACTCGTCGCACACCTTGTCGGCGACCTTGGCGAGCAGGCGCGCAGTCTCGACATCCAGCAGATTGCCATCGTCGACGTAGGTGCGGCTGATGGCGATGAGGTCGCCGTAGATGCCCAGCTGGAGCTGGCCCTGCGCGGGGTTGCCGGAGACGACGGGGCCGATGCCGCGCCAGCCCGGCACGTCGTATTCGACGACGCCGGCGCAGGTCGAACCGCCGAGCGAGTACATGACGAGGACGTCTGGCCCCTGCTCGCGGATGGTCCGGAGCAACCAGGAGATCGCAGCGTGCGTCTCCTCCCGAAGTCCGAACCAGGTCAAGGAGTGTGCCGTGTAGGCGAGGTCACGGATCCAGGCGAAGCGGTAGTCCCAGTTCTTGCCGCCAGCGGGGTTCTCTGGCAGAGAGCTCGTCGCGGCGGCCGCGATGGCACCGGTCGGGCTGTGGATGAGGAGCTTGAGGGCGAGAGCGCTGCGCTGAACCTGCTCGGACCACGGACCCTCGTAGGAGAACTCATCCGACCAGGTCAGCCAGCTGTCGATCGTCCGGTCGATGCCCTGGTCGACCTTCGCCGGGTCTGGCACCCGGAGCGGCTCGCCTTCCGTCGCTGTCAGGACGAGGAGGTGCCGTGAGCCCACGGTGGTGGTGAAGTGGCCGTGGAGTTCGGCGGGGTCAGCGCTGGTCGGGTCGGAGGAGGCCGGGCCGTGGTCTGAGCCGACGACGGCCATCGACAGCTGACCGCAGCGGATGATGGTGTGCTCGCCAACCCGGTCGAGCCACGGGGACTTGGTCCCGAGCATCGTTCCGGGCGAGATCTGCCAGGTGAACTCGACGGATCCGTCGAGCCCCTCCACACGACGCGCGAACTCGGCCCAGGGGAGGCGTCCGGCGACTCCCGTGACCATGGCGTCCGTGACACGGGCGACGCCGCCGGCGGTCGTGAAGGTCGTCTCCAGCACGTTCGTCTTCTCGATGTAGCGGCGTGAGGATTCGTAGGCCTCGCGTGGGACGAGCTCGACGGATCCGCCTGTCTCCTCGTCGAGGATGCGCGCGAAGACGGGTACGGAATCGAGGTTCGGGAGGGGCAGCCAGTCGACCCGACCGTTCGGGGCGACGAGGGCGACGGTGCGGCCGTCGCCGAGGGCGGCGTAGTCGCGAAGGGGGAGTCCGGGGGGAGTCTTCGTCATGAGGGTGACGACGCTACGGGACGTCCCGGCTGACTCCGTGGGAATTTGCTCCGCGTGCCTGGGCGTCTGTCGGTACTCGTGAGCGCGCGTGATAACTGGGTTGCGGGACCGGTGTCAACCCTCCCGGGGACTCACGGTCGAGGTGCGTAGCGTGCCACGTTCGGGCCATGTGTCGGCTCCGTTCGATGGACATCCGGAAGGAGAGCACGTGTCTGAACGCTTCCAGGGCATCGACGTCGATCCCGGATTCTGGGATGGTTCGTCCGCACTCCTGGCGGCGGCTGGCTCGTGCAATGGAGTCGCTGCGCCGCTCATCGACGCCCTGCGCGCTTCGCCCTCGCCGCCGGTTCCCGGCAACGGCAGGACGCGGTCGCTGTTCGGCTTGCTCGCCAGCTTCGGCGCGCTCGACCTGACGGCCGCCCGAGTCATCGAGCCGCATTTCGACGCGGCGGCCATCATGGCCCAGTCCGGTTCCTCGATCGACCCCGGGACGAGCTGGGGGGTCTTCGCCTCCGCCTCGCCTGTCGAGGTCCGGTGGGAACCGGAGTCGGCGCGCGACGACAGCCCACCGCGTCGCGCGACCCTCTCGGGAACGAAGCGGTGGTGTTCCCTCGCGTCGAGCCTCGACCGCGCGCTCGTGACGGCGTCGGACCATCACGGCGAGTGGATGTTCGTGCTCGACCTCAGCCAGGACGCCGTCAGTCCTCATGAAGGGGGCGCGCCCCTCACCGGCCTCAGCGGGGTGCCAAGCGGACCGGTGGAACTCGATGCGGCGTCAGCGTGGACCGTCGGCGACGGTGCCGACTGGTACACCTCGCGTCCGGGCTTCGCCTGGGGTGGCATCGGCGTCGCGGCCGTCTGGTTCGGTGCCGCAGTTGCGCTCGGTCGGTCGCTTCAAAGCTCGGCGAGCTCTCGTGAGCCGGACCAGCTGGCGTGCGCCTGGCTCGGGGAAGCCGACCGCCTGCTGCATGGCATCCGCGTGCAGCTGGAGGACGCGGCCGACCGCATTGACGCGGGGACGGCGGACTGGGGGCTCGCGCAGCGAGTGCGCGGGAACACGGCGAGCGGATGCACACGGCTCCTCGCGATCTGCGGGGAAGCGCTCGGACCGGCACCCCTCGCATTCGATCCCGTCCACGCCAGGCGCGTCGCGGACCTGACCATGTACCTCCGGCAGCATCACGGCGCGCGCGACGACGCGGCCCGCGGCCGGTCGCTCTCCGACGCGGTTCGGGCAGAGCACGATGCGTCGCCCGGGGGAGGAGCCTCGTGATCGGGGCCGCGCAGCCTGCGTTCACGCACCTGCGGGGCGGAACTCCCGAAGCTGCCTGGCTGGAGGCTGGCGTCACCGGCTTGCCGAACCTTGATCCTGAGCTGTTCGCGCCGTACCGCGGAGCGGAGACGTTGCTGCTGGTCGGCGCGGCGCATCCCGACGACGAGTCCCTCGGCGCCGCAGGACTCGTCGTCTCCGCGCTCGCCGTGGGCGCCGATGTGAGCGTGCTGCTGTGCACCAGGGGTGAGGCCTCCCATCCGGGGTCGCAGAGCGTCTCCAAGCAACGCCTCGGCGAACTCCGACGGGCTGAGTTCGAGGTCGCTCTCCGCGAGCTGCACGAGGGTGCGGCGGTGATCGCCCGCCAGGCTGGACGTTCAGTCGGTCGCCTCGACCTCACCGAGCTCAGACTGGCTGATGGGCAGCTGTCGAGCGCCGTCGACGAGATCGTAGCGGCCGCAGGATCGAGGCTGCGCGACGGCCCGGAGCGGCGGCTGATCGTTGCTGCCCCGTACCGGCGGGACGGGCACGCCGACCATGACGCCGTCGGCGAGGCTTTGGCCCGAGCTGCTCTCGGCACCGGTGCGGTGCTGCTGGAGTTCCCGATCTGGTTCTGGCACTGGGCAGACCCGGTGACGGATACGGAGTGGCGCCACTGGCGGAGCCTCCCGCTCGCTCGTGAGGCCGCCCAGGCGAAAGACCGCGCCATCTTCGCCCACGCGTCCCAGGTGCGTCCCCTCTCCGACGCTGCAGGCGACGAGCCGGTGCTGAGCCACGCGCACCTGCAACACTTCCGGCGTGACCTCGAGGTCTTCCGGGTGACGGCTTCCGCCACCCGCGACTCCGGCTCCGCGCGCGGGGCCTTCGACGAGGTCCACGCTGCTGCCGTCGACCCGTGGGAGCTTCGCTCGAGCTGGTACGAGCGGCGCAAGCTCGACGTGCTGCTCGCGATGCTCCCGGCCGAGCGCTACGAACGGGCACTCGAGATCGGCTGCTCGATCGGCGAGAGCACGTCGAAGCTCGCGGGCCGGTGCTCCCGGCTCCTGGCCGCGGATGCGAGCACTGAGGCGTTGAGGCTCGCCGAGGAGAGGCTGACGGGCAGCGAACATGTCGAGTTGGTCCTCGCGACCCTCCCACGTGACTGGGCCGCGCTCGACGTGGCGGATGGGCAGCTGGACCTCGTGGTGCTCTCCGAGACGGGCTACTACCTGGCCGAGGATGAGCTGTGCGAGCTCATCACGAGGTCGCGTCGGGCGCTGGCCCCGGCGGGAGTGCTGGTGCTCTGCCATTGGCGTGGTCCCATCGTCGGCTGGCCGCTCGACGGAGATCGCGTCCACTCGCTGACCGCCCGTCTCGGTATGCGCCGCCTGGCCTCCTACTCGCAGGAGGAGACGCTGATCGACATCTACGAGAACGGGAACGACGCTGGGAGTTCCTGCTTCGCCAGCCCGTCCATGACTGCGACGGCGGCCTCGGACGTCGACAGCGGCCGACGTTCGGAAGAGTCCTCGTGAGCGTCGCGTCGCGACCACGAGGCGTCGACGAGGATGCCCGCATTCGCGACGTGCGCATCGTCGTCCCGGCACGCGATGAGGAGCGCACACTCGAGACCTGCCTCACTGCGCTGACCGCAGCGATGGACGCCCTCGGCAGAGTTCAGCGAGACTTCCACGTGCGGGCTCACGTCGTGCTGGTTCTCGACTCATGCCGCGACTCGAGCCTCGAGATCGCAAAGCGCGCCGCGGACCGCGATCCCCGCATCCACCTGATCGAACGTGCGCACGGATCCGTGGGCCGCGCGAGACGCGACGGTGTCCGTACCGCACTCACCCTGTCGACAGCCCACTCGGGTGACACCCCATTCGAACTGCACACCGCCTGGATCGCCTCGACGGACGCGGACTCGGCTGTGCCGAGGGACTGGCTGGTCGGGCAGCTCGAGTTCGCCGACGACGGAGCCGACCTGCTGCTCGGCACGGTGCTCCTCGCGCGCAGCGGCGACCCCCGAGACACGGAACTCGAGACCAGATGGCTCGAGGACTACGTCTTCGAGGAGGGTCATCCCCACATCCACGCCGCGAACCTCGGTATTCGAGCCTCCACGTACCTGCAGGCCGGCGAGTACCCTCCACTGCGCGAGCACGAGGACGTCGAGCTCACCTCGGCGGTCATACGGCTCGGTGGCGTCGTGCGCTCGAGCGCCAGACATCCGGTCGTGACCTCCGCACGTACGACCGGACGCACCCCCGGAGGGTTCGCGATGTTCCTCAGCCGTCTTTGCGGTGAGGAGCAGACACCACGAGAGAATCAAGAAACGACGATCGTCAGGAGCATCCGATGACAACGACACGAGGATTCGACCACGAGGTCTACGCGGGCTACCTCAACGCGCACCTCCTTGCCTCGGAGGCTGGACTGAGGGCCTTCAAATCCGCCACTGCCACCTGGGCGGGCACGCCCCACGAGGAGACCATGCGTGTACTCGTGGCACACATCGCCGCAGACCGGCGCGACCTCAAGACGCTGATCGAAGGGCTCGGCTACCAGGAGTCCTTCCTCAAGCTGTGGCTCACCAACGGCGCTCGTCTCGCGGGCACCTTCAACCCCGTGAACATCCTTCGCCTGCGCCGTCGACCGAGCACCCAGCTCGAACTGGACATGCTCACTGGAATGGTCCGCGCCAAGCTGTCCATGTGGGAGGCGCTCATCGCGGTGCAGCCTCGCGATCCGCGCCTCGTGCTCTCCGGGCTCGAAGAGCTCCTGGCGCGTTCGCAAGCGCAGATCGATCTCCTCCAGAGCATCAGCCAAGACTCCGTGGAGGAGCGCTTCCTCGAGCAGGCCTCGAGGGACGTCAGGTCATGAATCGCCGCGCGATCGTCGTCGGCGCGGGGCCGAACGGCCTCACGGCAGCGGCGCTGCTCGCCAAGCGCGGCGTCGAAGTCGTCGTCTACGAGCGCGCCGCGAAGATCGGGGGAGCGTCCAGGTCGGCGGAACTCTTCGGCGACGGGTATGTGAGCGATCTCGGTGCCGCGGCGCATCCGATCGGCATCGCGAGCCCCGCCTTTCGAGAGCTGGAACTCGAGGCCAACGGCCTCACGTGGGTGCACCCTGACATCCCGATGGCCCATCCGCTGCCAGGCGGTCGCGCCGCGATGCTGCACCGGGACATCGAGCGGACCGCCCACGAGCTCGGCGTCGACGGGCCGGCCTGGAGGTGGTTGCACGAGCACTTCTCGCACCACCCCTTCGAGACGGTGGAGAACACCATGGGGCCGCTCCTGCGGATCCCGCCACACCCGTTCGACATGGTGCGCCTCGGAGCGCTCGGTGCGCTCCCCGCCGCGACGATCGCCGGCCTGCTCTTCCGCAGCGGAGCCGCCAAGGCGCTGTTCGCTGGCTCATCCGCGCACGCGACGCTCCCGCTGACTCACGCGCTGACCGCGGCGTTCGGCATCACCTTCGGCGCGCTCGGCCACAGCACCGGATGGCCGGTCGCCGAGGGCGGTTCGAGCAGCATCACCGATGCGCTCGCCCGGGTCGTGCTCGCGCACGGTGGCCGCATCGAGACGAACGCCGAGGTGACCGACCTCCGGGACCTGCCGGACGCCGACGCGGTGCTGCTCGACCTCACCCCGAAGCAGATCCTGCGCGTCGCGCACGAGCAGCTGGAGTCTCGGTACGCCGCCCATCTCGCCGGGTGGAAGTACGGGGTCGGCGTCCATAAGATCGACTACCTGCTCGACGGTCCGGTGCCGTGGGCGGATCAGCGCGTGACCGGTGCGGGCACCGTGCACGTCGGTGGTCGCATGCAGGAGATCGTCGCCGCGGAGCGGGCCGTGAACCGTGGCCGCATGCCCGACCGCCCGTTCGTGATGGTGACGCAGCAGTCCAACGCGGACCTGAGCCGCACCCACGACGGCAAGCAGGTGCTGTGGACCTACGCGCACGTCCCCAACGGAGCGGACCTCGACGTGCGCCCCGCGCTCGAGGCGCAGATCGAGCGCTTCGCCCCTGGCTTCTCGGAGGTCATCCGTGACCGCCGCGAGTGGAAGCCCAGTGCCCTCGAGGCCTGGAACCCGAACCTCGTTGGCGGCGACATCGGCGGAGGAACGCTCGCCGGCACGCAGCAGATCTTCAGACCTGCTCCGTCGTTGCACCCGTACCGAGCTGGCCGCCGTGGACTCTACGTCTGCTCCTCGTCCACCCCGCCAGGGGGAGGAGTGCACGGGATGCCGGGGATGCACGCCGCGCGAGCCGTGCTGCGCGATTGGTCACGCAGCCGCTGACCGCGGGCTCCGAGCGCTACGGTGGATGCATGCACCCACCCGTCACCGGCGTTCAGCACCATCTCGAGAATGGGCGTGTCCGCGTCGCGGTCGGCACCGTCGCGGCGGTGCTTCGATCTCTCGACGTCGACGGCGTGCAGCTGGTCGAGGACTTCGGCGACGACGTCCTCCCGCCGTTCGGGGCCGGCATCACCCTCTTCCCGTGGCCGAACCGGGTCCGCGATGGCAGATGGAGCTTCGGCGGCAAGACTCAGCAGCTCGACATCACGGAGCCGAGCAAGGGCAACGCGTCGCACGGCCTGCTCCGAAACACCGAGTACGCGGTCCTCGACACCGATTCCTCGAGCATCGAGCTGGGGGCGACGGTCTACCCCCAGCACGGATGGCCGTTCACCCTCCGACATTGCGTTCGGTATCGGGCGAGGCAGGACGGACTCGAGGTCACGCACACCGTCGCCAATCTCGGGGCGCAGGACGCGGTGTTCGCGGTTGGCGCGCATCCGTACTTCCGGCTGGGCGAGGAGCCCATCGGGGACCTTGTGGTCACGTCCGACCTGACCGAGCGGGTCCTCCTCGACGACCGCCTGCTCCCTGTCGGCACGGAGCCTGTCGTCACCGGAGGCGAGTTCGACCTGACATCGGGACGCGAGCTTCGGGAGCTCGACCTGAACTACGCGTTCAAGGTCCGCCCGAGCGGCGAGAAGACGCTGGTCACTCTCTCGTCCCGGTCGGGCGCCCGACTCGAGTTGTGGGGCGACGACGACTTCCGGTACGTCCAGCTCTACACGCCGAGCGACTTCCCTCGTCCCGAGGGGCACCATGGCGGTACGGGCCTCGCATTCGCTGCGGAGCCCATGACGGCACCACCGGACGCCCTGAATTCCGGCACCGACCTCATCCGGATCGAACCGGGCGGGGTCTGGACAGCCTCGTGGGGAGTCACGTTCAAGAGATAGCGGAAGCCTGCCTGCACGGCTGCCGCTGCCGTCAGATGCCGGAGCCTGAAGACCGTCGTACGACGAGGCGCGGCTCGATGAGCAGCTCATGCGGCCGCGAGTCGTTACCGGCCTCGTTCGATGAGCCAACGCGCCGCCTCGCGTCCGATGACGCCGTTGTGCGGGTCAACTGACGTGAGGGAGACCCCGGCTATCGACGCGAGGAACGAGTTGTCGTACCCGGTGAGCGCCACGTCCTCGGGGGTCAGCCCCCGCTCATCGAGAGCACGCTGCACGCCAAGGGCTGCGAGGTCGTTCGCCGCGATGATGGCTGTCGGCGGGGTCCCGCGAGACAGCAGGCTGGTCGCGGCGACGTAGCCGCCGAGTTCGGTGAAGTCGCTGTCCTGCACGTGCACGTGACGCGCGAGCCCGTGCGTGGTCATGGCTTCCTCGTACGCCTCCGCTCGGCTGCGACCGACGGCCGTCACACCGCCGAGGTGCGCGATATCGCTGTGCCCGAGGCCGGTGAGGTGCTCGACGAGGAGGGCGAGGCCCTTCCTGTCATCGGTTCGCACGCTGCCCGCGTTCGGAAGGCCCTCCGCCAGGCCCGAGGCCACGACGACCGGCCGGTCCTCGGCGAGCGATCCGAGTGACGTCACATCCGGGAGGGAACCCGCGATGAGGACGCTTCGGGGACGCAGGTCGCTGAGCGTCGCGATCGTTCCCTCGTTCAGCCGACGAACAGTCCCGGATTTCGGCAGCACGGCGGTTGTCATCAAGCCGCGGCGCCCTGCCCGGTCGAACTCCAGGCTCGCGGCGTCGATGATCTCGGCGAAGACCGGATTCACGGGGTCGGCGACGAGGATGCCGATGAAGTCGCTCATGTTCGTCGCGAGGGAACGGGCGAGCAGGTTGGGGCGGAAGCCGAGCTCCTCGGCGGCCGCGAGAACGCGCCCCTTGCGAGCTTCACTGACCTTCTCCGGGTCGCTGTAGACGAGTGACACCAGAGACTTGGAGACGCCAGCGACCGCAGCCACATCGCGGATGGTCGAACGCTTCGCGGGATTCGCGACAGGGCCGCGCTCTTGTTCTGACAAGACGTCTCCTGGGGGAAACTCTGATAGGAGGACTCCCGGGGGAAGGAGCAATGAACTGCTCACTCTACGCGGAAAGTCCAGTGGTTGGCCGCATCACCGCGGCTAGGATCGCCCTATGGTGACCCGACTGCGCGACGTGCTGGAACTTGCCGAGAGAAGCTGGCCAACCGCGGGGGCGGAGGCCTGGGATTCGGTCGGACTGGTGTCCGGTTCGCCCGAGGCGGCCATCACCCGAATCCTGCTGGCGGTGGATGCGACGCAGATCACCGTCGGCGAGGCGGTCGATACCTCGTCTGACCTCCTGCTCGTGCATCACCCGCTGCTCCTGCGCGGTGTCACGACCGTCGCGGAGACGACCGCGAAGGGGGCACTCCTCGCGACCCTCATCCGAGCCCGGTGCGCGTTGATCGCGGCCCACACCAACGCGGACGTCGTGGAGACCGGGACCTCCGCCGCGCTCGCCGCAGCGCTTGGCCTCGAGGGTGCTGTCCCCATCGTCGTATCGAGCGACCACCCGAGTCGCGGACTCGGCCGCGTCGGTCTCCTGCCGGAACCGATGACGCTCGGTGCGCTCGCCCGGAGGGTCGCCAGCATCCTGCCGGCAACCGCCACGGGCATCCGGGCCGCGGGCGCGTTCGACCGGGTCGTCGAGACGGTCGCACTCTGCGGAGGTGCGGGCGACTCGCTGCTCAGCGAGCCAGCAGTCGTGAGCGCCGATGTCTACATCACGAGCGACCTCCGGCATCATCCCGCGTCCGAGGCTCTCGAAGAGACCCTCGCGAGGGGGAGCGGCCCGGCGCTCATCGACACCTCGCACTGGGCGAGTGAGTGGCTGTGGCTGGATCACGCCGCGCGCGAGCTGCGGGAGGCGTTCCCCGAGGTGGAGGTCGAGGTCTCGGAGCTGCGGACGGACCCATGGGACTTCGCCATCCCGCAGTAGTCGACTCAGCGCACGAGAGCGCGCCCTGTGCGGGCAGCGCGCGACTTCACGACAGAATGAGAGCACTATGAACGTCATCCAAGACATGAACACGGGCCAGGCATGAAGGCCAGCGAGGCGGACCAGCGGCGTCTGCTCGAACTCGCCGACGTCGACACGAAGCGTCGACGGGTGCAGCACGTCGCGAAGAATCTGCCGGAGCAGCATCACCTGAACGCCCTCGATGAGGAACGGACGCAGCATCGCGCGGAGGTCGTGCGGTTGCTGGGCCAGCTCGAGGATTCCCGGAGTGAGCTCAGCAAGATCGAGTCGGATGTGGCGACTGTGGAGGCGCGTCTCAAACGAGACGACGAGCGCCTGCAGGGCGCATCGAGCCGCAAGGACATCGAGGCGCTGCAGCGCGAGATCGAGGTGCTCCAGCGTCGTCGCTCGATCCTCGAGGACGGCGAACTCGAGGTCATGCAGCGCGTCGAAGAGCAGACCGCCGCTCACCAGGCAGCGCTCGAGTCGCAGCGCGGAGTCGAGGAACGCGCGACCGAGCTCACCGTGCTGCGGGATGCCGCCCGCGACAACTTGAAAGGCGAGTATCGAGTGCTCGCCGAACAGCGGGAGAGCGTGCTTGCCACGCTCCCGAGCGATCTCGTGGCGCTCTACGAGAAGCAGCGGGAGCGGTACGGGGTCGGCGCGGCCGAGCTCATCGGCATCATCACGACCGGCACGAACGTCGCGCTCGATCGGCCGGAGCTCGAGAAGATCCGCCGCGCCGCGCCGGATGACGTCGTGATCTGCCCGGATTCCGGTGCGATCCTCGTGCGCACGGAGAAATCCTCGCTCTGACTCGAACAAGTCGCGCGCCCGCCGTTGAGTTCTGACATACTCAGTGGTGGAGCGCCGACGGCGTCGCTTGAAGTGAAACGCATCGTTGCTCCTCACCTATTACCACGGATCGTCCGGCACGTACCTGCCGGTAATGAGGGAGTACTCCTATGGCAACTGTGACCTTTGAAAGCGCCTCGCGCATCTACACCGAGGGCGCTCGCCCAGCGGTCGACAGCTTGGACCTCGAGATCGACGACGGAGAGTTCCTCGTCCTCGTCGGCCCGTCCGGCTGCGGCAAGTCGACATCGCTCCGCATGCTCGCAGGCCTCGAAGAGGTGAACCGCGGACGCATTCTCATCGGCGACCGCGACGTCACGCACCTCCCTCCCAAGGACCGCGACATCGCCATGGTGTTCCAGAGCTATGCGCTCTACCCGCACATGACCGTCGGCGAGAACATGGGCTTCGCGCTCAAGATCGCCGGCATCAACAAGGAAGAGCGTGCGAAGCGCGTCCTCGAGGCCGCCAAGATCCTCGACCTCGAGCCCTACCTCGACCGCAAGCCGAAGGCGCTCTCGGGTGGCCAGCGTCAGCGCGTCGCCATGGGCCGCGCCATCGTCCGCAGCCCCCAGGTCTTCCTCATGGATGAGCCGCTCTCGAACCTCGACGCGAAGCTGCGCGTGCAGACGCGCACGCAGATCGCGAGCCTCACCCGCCGTCTCGGCGTCACGACGGTCTACGTCACGCACGACCAGACCGAGGCGCTCACGATGGGCGACCGCATCGCCGTGCTCAAGGACGGCGTGCTGCAGCAGGTCGGCACACCGCGTGAGCTCTACGCGAAGCCGAAGAACGTCTTCGTCGCCGGCTTCATCGGCAGCCCGTCGATGAACATCTTCGGTGCCGACCTGACCTCCGAGGGCGTCCGCTTCGGCACCGACGTCATCCCGCTCGAGCGCGCGACGCTGGCGAAGCTCAAGTCGGGCACCGCGACCGTCGGCGTTCGCCCGGACGACATCATCATCTCGCGTGAAGAGAAGCCCGGCCTCAAGGTCGAGGTCGACCTGGTCGAGGAGCTCGGCGCCGAGGGCTACCTCTACGGCCACTCGATGATCGACGGGAAGCGCACGGACATCGTCGCTCGCGTCGACGGTCGCAGCCACCCCGAGGTCGGCGAGACGATCTACGTCACGACCGACAACGACCACATCCACATCTTCGACCCGGAGACGGAGCAGCGCATCAGCGGTGCGCTCACGGAGGCCATCCGCCTCCAGGAGGCGAACGACGCTCTCGCGAGCGGCGCGGCTACCAGCTAGCACTCCTTCGAAAGCACGGAACGCCCTCCGCAGATCTCGCGATCTGCGGAGGGCGTTCTGCTGTCCGTATCCACCTGCGCGCCGCCGTCTCCCTGCGCCGCGGTCCTCCCCGCGGTTCGGATGCAGCGCGGAGACGCGCGCCGCACACGAAGGAGGGGGAGCCTCGCGGCTCCCCCTCCTCGGTGTTGCTGGCACGTGATGTGCCGGCGGGGTTCTACCCCTTTGTGGATCCAGCCAGGAGGCCGCGGACGAAGTATCGCTGCAGCGAGAAGAACACGATGAGCGGAACCAGGATGGACAGGAACGCGCCGGCTGTGAGCAGCGGCCATTCCTGACCGCGGGAGCCCGTGATCTCGGCGAGCAGCTTCGTCATCGGGGCGACCGCACCGTCGGCGAACACGAGCGCGACGAGCAGGTCGTTCCAGACCCAGAGGAACTGGAAGATGCCGAACGAGGCCACTGCGGGCAGCGTCAGCGGGACGATGATGCGGAAGAAGATCTGGCCGTGGCTCGCGCCGTCGACCCGGGCCGCTTCGATGACCTCACGCGGAATCTCTGCGATGAAGTTGTGCAGCAGGAAGATCGCGAGCGGCATGGCGAAGATCGAGTGGGCGATCCATACCTGCGCGAATCCGGCGTCGGCGCCGAACGCCGCGATGACGGGGACGCCGAAGATCTCGCCGCGAGCGAAGAGCTGCAGGAGCGGGACGAGCGCCATCTGGATGGGCACGACCTGCAGTGCGAAGACCAGGATGAACAGCCAGTTCTTGCCCTTGAAGTCCATCCAGGCGAACCCGTAGGCGGCGAGCAGCGCGATCGCGAGCGGGATGACCGTCGCGGGGAGGGCGATCACGATCGAGTTGAGGAAGGCCTGCGCCATCGTCAGCTGCGTGTTGCCCGATGCGAGCACTTCGACGTAGTTGTCGAAGGTGAAGCCCCAGTTCTCGAAGATCGTCCACCAACCGGTGCTGACGACCTCCGCCTTGGGGCGGAACGAGGAGACGAAGAGCCCGAACGTCGGGATGGTCCAGATGACGGCGATGGCGATCGCCGCGACGGTCGCCCATCGACTGGTGAGATTCTTCTTGACCTTGCCGCTTGTGCTCTGCTCGCCTCGCGCAAGCTGCTCCGCCGTCTTGGTGTCGACGGGAAGTTCGACTGGAACGATGGCGCTCATCGGATCTCCCTCTGCTTCTTCATCTGGTTCGCGTTGTAGATGATGATCGGCAGCACGAGGATGAACAGCACGACCGCGAAGGCGGCCGATCGTCCGGTCTCGAAGGTCTTGAACTGCGTGTACATCTCGTTGGCGATGACGCTCGTGTCGTTGGCGCCTGCGGTCATCGTGCGAACAATGTCGAAGACCTTCAGCGACGCGATGGAGATCGTCGTCACGACGACGACGAGCGACGAGCGGATGCCGGGAACCGTGACGTTGATGAAACGCTGCCACGGGTTGGCGCCGTCGAGCGAGGCGGCCTCGATCTGGTCCATCGGCACGCCCTTGATGGCCGCTGACAGCACGACCATGGCGAAACCGGTCTGCACCCAGATCAGGACGATGATGAGGAAGAACGTGTTGAGCGGCGACTCGGCCAGGAAGTCGTACGGCTGTCCGCCGAACCAGACGAGGATCTGGTTGAGGAGGCCGATCTGGTCCTGGTCTGCGGGCCGTGCCGTGTACATGAACCGGAAGATGATCGACGCGCCGACGAACGAGATGGCCATTGGCATGAAGACGAGCGCCTTCAGGAACTTCTCGCCGCGCGACTTGTCGATGAAGACCGCGTAGGCGAGGCCCGCGACCGTCGACAGGATCGGCGTCACGACGACCCAGATGATCGTGTTGAAGACCGTCCGGAGGCCGCTCGGCTGCGTGAAGATCCAGATGAAGTTCTCGAGGCCGACGAAGTCACCGGCCTTGTTCGTGAACGCCTGCCCGGTCGTCTGGATGCTCGGCACGATGAGGCCGACGACGACGAGGATCAGGGCTGGGCCGAAGAAGCCGATGAGACCGATCAGGTAGCCGGCGCCTTCACGCGACCGGCTGTCGAGCCAGAAGAGGAGCGCGCCGAGCACGATGGCGATGATGGCCGCCCACGTGTAGGTGCCGAGGATGAAGACGAGCGCGACCGGGACTGCGATGCAGACCACGAGACGGAGCACCGTGTACTTGGTGCCGGGACGAGGAGCGAGCTCGACGAAGTAGACGATGAGCGCGACCACCGCGAGGAACGCGATGATGACGATCGGGACTTGCAGAAATGGTGGCAATTGAGCCAACCACGTGAAGAAACTTGCCATGGTGACCTTCCAGGGTGGCAGACAAGCACGTTCGTTCGCGGGGGACGACGTCGTCCGTGCGGTGGAACTCGTGTGGAGCACCCGGCGGACGCCGGGTGCTCCACACGAGTGCTTAGCTGGAGGGCCAGCCGGATTCGATCTGGGTCGTCACGGTGTTGACGTCCGTGCCGTTGATCCAGTCGATGATGCCCTTCCAGAACGTACCTGCGCCCACTGCCGACGGCATGAGGTCAGAGCCGTCGAAGCGGAAGGTCGTCTCGGGGTCCTGAAGGATCTGGATGGACTCCTGCAGGATCGGGCTCTTCGCGTTGGCAGGGTCGAGACCCGTGTTCGCGCTGATCACGCCGCCGAGTGCGACGCGGCTGTTCGCCCACTCCGGGCTGGAGAGGTATTCGAGCACCTTGACTGTGTCCTCGTCCGAGTTGAACGATCCGACGATCTCGCCGCCACCGGTGACAGCCTGCTCCTTGCCCTCTGCGGGGGGCGTCATGAAGGCCCAGACGTCGCCGTCCTCACCCACGGTGCCGCCGGCCTCGGTGATGAAGCCGTCGTAGAAGGAAGCCTGGTGGTGCAGTGCGCACGTGCCGTCGACGAGCTTGGGGGCCACGTCGCCGAATGCCGTCGAGTTGATGGAGCGAACGTCACCGAAACCTGCGTTGACGTAGTCGGGGTTCGTGAGGATCTTGCCTGCCTCTTCGAACGACGCCTGGATGCGCTCGTCGGTGAAGGGGATCTCGTTGGCGACCCACTGGTCGTACACCTCGGGTCCGTGCATGCGGATGACGAGGTCTTCGATCCAGTCGGTGCCGGGCCAGCCGGTTGCCGCGTCGGAGCCGAAGCCCGCGCACCAGGGCGCGGTTCCCGTCTTGCCCTGGATCTCACCCGTCAGCGTGACGAGCTCTTCCCACGTCTTCGGGACCTCGTAGCCGTTGTCCTTGAAGAACTTGGGGGAGTACCAGACGAAGCCCTTGAGGTTCGCCATGAGCGGTGCGCCGTAGACGGTGCCGTCGTAGGACGAGTACGTCTTCCAGTCCTCGGACCAGTGCTCTTCGAGGTTGCTAACGACGCCCTCGGGTGCTTCGTTGAGCAGTCCCGTGCTGGCGAGGTCGCCCATGAGGCCAGGCTGCGGGAAGATCGCGACATCGGGCGGCGTGCCACCCTGTGCGCGCACGGAGATCTGCGTCTCGAACTCCTTGGAGCCCTCGTAGACGATCTCGATGCCGTTCTCCTCCGCCCAGCCGGACCAGGACTCCTCGAGGAGTTCTGCTTCGGCGTCAACGATGGTGCCGTAGATCGTGACCTTGTTGTCACTGGGGGCACCTGCGTTGTCCTGCACGCCGGGTCCGCCTGAACAGGCGGTCAGACCCAGACCGGCGACTGCGAGTGCGGCAACCGCTGTTGCGGCGCGCCGCTTCGTGAATGTTGTCATTGAACTCCTCCTTAAGTCCTTGACTGCGAGTGAACCGCCGTTACGGGCCGTCATTGCCCGGATTCGCTGCGAGAACGCGGCGGTTCGTGCACAGCATTCCAGAGATCTGCGTGTGGAAATGCCGTGCGCTTTTGGAGCGTACACGAACATATGAGTTCATCCACGCCGTTCACTAAGTCGTTATCAAGCGATGTCCCGCGCGGTGGGAAGTGCCTCGGCCTGCGCCGAATTTGTTGTCTGACACGACGATGCCAGCTCGCTTGCGAGTGCCGCGGCGTCGCGACGGTTCGCAGGCACGTCCAGGGCGGTAGCATGGCACGTGAGTAGGTCGACCAGGCGGTCGCGTCATGGGAGACCATGCCGAGGAACGTCCGGGCTCCACAGAGCAGGACGGTGGGTAACGCCCACCCGGGGAAACCCGCGAGACAGTGCCACAGAAAGCAGACCGCCCCGCCGCCGCTTCCTTCGAGGAGCGGGACGTCCTCCGGGACGCAGGGGTAAGGGTGAAAGGGTGGGGTAAGAGCCCACCGGGTGCCTGGTGACAGGTGCCGCACGGTAAACCTCGTCCGGAGCAAGGCCATACAGGGGATGACGACGCTGCTCGCCGAGTCCCCGGGTAGGCCGCTAGATTCGCGCGGCAACGTGCGAGCGAGAGAGATGGCCGCCCCCGACGCAAGTCGGGACAGAACCCGGCGTATCGGTCGGCCTGCTCACCTCAGCTTGGAGACAGGAGGCCGGGGGCGACGCGTCGCCCCCGGCCTCGTGTCGTGGAGAGCAGCCCTACACCCAGTGCTCTGCCGCAAGGCACGCGGATCCGACGATCCCGGCGTTGTTCATGAACTCTGCGACAACGATCGGCGTCTCCACATCGATGTAGTGGAGGAACTCATCGGCCTGCTTCGAGATGCCCCCGGAGACGATGAACACGTCGGGGGAGAACAGCGCTTCGAGCTGGCGGTAGTAGGGGGTGAGGCGGGCGCCCCACTCCGCGAACGAAAGCTCCTCGCGCTCCCGAACCTTCGACGAGGCGTACTTCTCGTAGTCGCTGTGCTCGCCGATGCTGATGTGGCCGAGCTCTGAGTTCGGGAACAGGTGGCCGCCGTAGAACATCGCCGTGCCGATGCCGGTGCCGAGCGTGGTCATGATGACGCTGTCGAGCCTGCCGTGCGCGACACCGAATCGAACCTCGGCGATGCCGGCCGCATCCGCGTCGTTGGCGAGTGCGACCTCGCGGCCCACAGCTTCCGAGAACGCCGCGCGTGCCGCGAAGTTGATCCACAGCGGTGAGATGTTGGCGGCGGATCGGGTCACGCCGTGCTTGACGATCGCAGGAACGCTGATGCCGACCGGCACGTCGGTGTCGCCGTCGAGGTCCTTCGCCCAGATCTTCCGGACGATCTCCATGGTCGCGTCGATGACCTCGCGGGGGTCCCCACCGACCGGCGTCGGGACCTTCCGCCGCTTGGAGAGCAGCTCTCCCGTTCGCAGGTCGACAAGCGCTCCCTTGATGCCGGTCCCGCCGATGTCGATGCCGATGGCCTTCGTGGCTCTGCTCTTCCCCATGCCTGCGAGCATATCGGGCGCGCAGGCCCTGGCCCTTCTGTGCCGTGGGCGTCAGGCGGTGGGAACCGTGAGCAGGCGCGCACCGTCGGCGGTCACCACGACGGTGTGCTCCCACTGCGCGCAGCGGGACCCGTCGGCGGTCACGACCGTCCATCCGTCATCCCAGAGACGCCAGTCCGACGTTCCGAGCGTGAGCATCGGCTCGACCGTGAAGACCATGCCCTCTTCGATCACGGTCGTGTACTGGGGAGCGTCGTAGTGCGGGATGATGAGGCCGGAGCGGAAGGCCCCGCCGACCCCGTGACCCGTGTAGTCCCGGACGACCCCGTAGCCGAACCGGCCCGCGTACTTCTCGATGACTCGGCCGATGATGTTGACCTGGCGACCCGGCTTCGCGGCGGCGATACCGCGCATCATGGCCTCGTGGGTTCGCTCGACGAGCAGCCGCGACTCTTCATCCACCTCACCGACGAGGTACATGCGGTTCGTGTCGCCGTGCATCCCCTCGAAGTAGGCGGTGATGTCGACGTTGAGGATATCGCCCGATTCGAGCCGCGTGTCGTCGGGGATCCCGTGGCAGATGACTTCGTTGAGCGAAGTGCAGCTCGCCTTCGGGAACCCGCGGTAGCCCAGCGTCGATGGGTAGGCGCCGCGGGCCGTCACGAAATCGTGGGCGATGCTGTCGAGCTCGTCCGTCGTGATGCCAGGTACGACGTGCTGCTCCAGGTGCTGGAGCGCGTCGGCGGCGATGGCCGATGCTCGAGCGATGCGTGCAACCTCGTCCGGTGTGTACACGTCACCACCGGTCCACGCGTCCGGTGCCTGCTTGCCGACGTACGGCGGGCGTGCGATCGAGGAGGGAACGGATCGGACTGGTGCGCTTGGGCCGGGCGTGAGGAGTCCGGTTCTCGGGTCTTTCGGCATACGCTTGAGCCTATGACCGATACGCATGCACAGGAATTCTGGTACAACTCGCGCACGGGAGAGGTGGAGGTCGGAAAGCAGTCCCTCGGCTCCGAGCTCGTCGGCCCGTTCACCTCCGAGGCGGAGGCCAGGCGCGCCCCCGAGAAGCTTCAGGAGCGCGCCAAGGCCTGGGCTGAGGAGGAAGCCGACGAGGACCGCTGACTCACACCTCCGTCGGTTGGTCGACGGGGCTAGCTGGTCTGGTCTTCGAAGCTCTCGGCGGCAGAGGGGAACGCGCCGGACTTGACCTCGTCGCGGTACGCGGAGGCCGCATCGAGCAGCGTCGTGCGAAGGTCCGCGTACTTGCGGACGAATCGCGGAACGCGCCCGGTGCCGAGGCCCATCGCGTCAGTCCAGACGAGGATCTGCCCGTCGCACTCGGCACCGGCGCCGATGCCGATGGTGGGGATCTCGAGTTCTCGCGTGATCTCGGCGGCGAGCACGGCCGGCACCATCTCGAGCACGACGCTGAAGGCGCCAGCATCCTGCACGGCTCGTGCGTCCGCGCGCACGCGCTCAGCGGCGTCGCCCCGGCCCTGCACGACGTGCCCGCCGAGACCATGCTCGCTCTGGGGCGTGTAGCCGATGTGCGCCATGACCGGGATGCCCGCCTCCACGATGCGCTTGATGGTCGCGTGCGATCGCACGCCGCCCTCGAGCTTCACCGCCTGCACGCCTGCTTCCTTCATGAAGCGGACCGCCGTGTCCAGCGCCTGCTCCGGTCCGCGCTCGTAGCTGCCGAACGGGAGATCTGCGACGACGAGGGCTCGCGACACGCCGCGCGCGACGGAGCGCGCCATGGGAATCAGCTCGTCGACCGTGACAGGAAGCGTGGACGTCTCGCCGAGCACGGTCGTCGCCGCAGAATCGCCGACGAGAAGGACGTCGATGCCGGCTTCGTCAAACACCGCAGCGGTCATGGCGTCGTAGCTGGTGAGCGCGGTGATGCGCTCACCAGCGGCCTTGGCCGCCTGGAAGTGTCGAATTCGGACTCGCTTCGGTGCACTGGCCTGAGACATGCAGGCCATCATACGGCGGGGCGGGCTCAGGCCCAGTAGCCTATGGGGAGGCGCACAACAAGAATTGGAGCCCGAGTGGACAAGCAGCAGGACTTCGTACTCCGCCAGATCGAGGAGCGCGGGATCAAGTTCATCCGCCTGTGGTTCACGGATGTTCTCGGAACATTGAAGTCCGTGGCTATCGCACCGGCGGAAGTCGAGGGTGCCTTCAATGAGGGCATCGGGCTCGACGGCTCCGCCGTCGAGGGCTTCACGAGGCGCTCCGAGGCGGACATGCTCCTCCACCCGGACCCATCGACCTTCCAGATGCTGCCGTGGCGTGGGGACATCGACCCGACGGCGCGCATGTTCTGCGACATCTCGACGCCGGATGGCCAGCCCTCCGTGACCGACCCCCGTCGGGTCCTCCGCCGCGCGCTCGACGTGGCCTCGGCGCAGGGCTTCACGTTCTACGTGCACCCCGAGATCGAGTTCTACCTGCTGAAGTCGGATGAGGCGCTCAACGGCGAGCCCGTGCCCGCCGACAACGCCGGCTACTTCGACAACGTCCCCGGTGGCACCGCGCACGACTTCCGTCGTCGCGCCGTCCGCATCCTGGAAGACCTCGGCATCTCGGTGGAGTACAGCCACCATGAGGCTGGCCCCGGGCAGAACGAGATCGACCTCCGCTTCTCCGACGCGCTCAACACGGCCGACAACGTCATGACGTTCCGCACGGTCGTCAAGGAGGTGGCCATCGAGCAGGGCGTGTACGCGACGTTCATGCCGAAGCCCATGTGGCAGCACCCTGGCAGCGGCATGCACACGCACGTCTCGCTGTTCGAGGGTGACACGAACGTCTTCCACGAGCCGGGCGCCGAGTACCAGCTCTCGAAGATCGGCAGGCACTTCGTCGCGGGTCTCCTCAAGCACGCACCGGAGATCACGGCCGTGACGAACCAGTTCGTGAACTCCTACAAGCGCATCTGGGGTGGAGACGAAGCCCCCAGTTACGCCTGCTGGGGCCACAACAACAGCTCGGCGCTCGTGCGCATCCCGACCTACAAGCCCAACAAGGGCGGCTCGGCGCGTGTCGAGTACCGCGGCATCGACTCGGCGGCGAACCCGTACCTCGCGTACGCGGTCCTGCTCTCCGCCGGGCTCAAGGGCGTCTCGGAGGAGTACGAGCTTCCCGCCGAGATCGAAGGCGACATCTGGGAGATGTCGCCTCGCGAGCGCAGTGTGCTCGGCTTCGACCCGCTGCCCTCGAGCCTCAACGAGGCCATCTCCATTATGGAGAACTCGGAACTCGTGGCCGAGACGCTCGGCGAGCAGGTGTTCGCGTACTTCCTCGCGAACAAGCGCGCCGAGTGGAAGCAGTACCGCGCTCAGGTCACCCCGTTCGAGCTGGCCTCGAACCTGCACGCCTTGTAAGCCGTGCGCTCCGACGGACTGCGCACGCGCCTCGCGAGGGCTGGTTTCGCCGCGCCGAGCGAGGCCGAGCCGCACCTCGCGGAACTGACCGAGCTCACGGGCGTGCGCGCGGACGACCTCTTCTCGGTCGTCGACGAGCGCGTCGCAGACCCGGACCAGGCGCTGCAGTGGCTCGTGTACCTCGCCAGGCAGCACCCGAGCGCGGTGGACTCGCTGTTCGCCGAGCGGCCCAACGCGAAGACGGTGGTGCGCCTTCTCGGCGCATCGACTGGTCTCGCCGAGTTCTTCCTCCGGCATCCGCGCACGATGGAGGTCGTGCAGTCGGGCGAGGCGGAGCTGCCGACTCGTGAGGAGCTGCAGCGTCGCATGGCGGCGAGCGTGGGCGTGGACGCCGAACGTGCAGACGCCGACGGCGGCTTCGGCATGGCGGTGGCGCAGGTGACCGGGTCCGATGCGATTCGCTCGCTCCGCGTCCGCTACCGCACCGAACTGGCGCGCATCACCGCGTTCGACCTCGCCCAGGACGATCAACGCGGGTGCGTTCGAGAGGTGAGCCGCGCCCTCGCCGACCTCGCCGGAGAGACGCTGGATGCAGCCATCATGGTCGCGCGAGCTGAGGCGCAGTCGCCGCCGAGCGGTTTCGGTCGCTTCCCCGCCGAGCAGGTCGAGTGCGTCCGCCTCGCAGTCATCGGCATGGGCAAGGCGGGCGCGGAAGAGCTCAACTACATCAGCGACGTGGACATCATGTTCGTCGCCGAGTCGTCAGACCCCGAACAGGTCGCCGTGCCGAAGGCCGTCGAGATCGGGACACGGCTCGCGAGCCTCACGATGCGCGTCATCGATTCCACCGACGTCGAGCCGGCCCTGTGGGAAGTGGACGCGAATCTCCGCCCGGAGGGCAAGGACGGCGCGCTGGTCCGGACCATCGACTCGTACGCCAAGTACTACGAGCGCTGGGCGAAGAACTGGGAGTTCCAGGCCCTCATCAAGTCACGGGCCATGGCGGGTGACCTGCGCCTCGGCTCGGACTTCGAGCGCAGAGTTGAACCGCTGATCTGGGCGAGTGCGAGCCGGGCCGACTTCGTCAAGCAGGTGCGCGCCATGCGTGAGCGCGTGACCGACCACATCCCCGCCGAGGAGGTCGACCTGCAGCTCAAGCTCGGCCCGGGCGGTCTGCGAGACATCGAGTTCACGGTGCAGCTGCTCCAGCTCGTGCACGGGCAGCACGATGAGAGCGTCCGAGAGCGCTCGACGCTCGCGGCCCTCGAAGCGCTCAGCGAGGGCGGGTACATCGGGCGGGATGACGCGAACCAGTTCTCCTCGGACTACGAGTTCCTGAGGCTGCTCGAGCACCGTATCCAGCTGCGAGCGCTCCGACGCACGCACCTCATGCCGACCAGCGACATCGAGCGTGCCGTGCTCGCGCGCTCCGCCAGCTTCGCGAACTCCCGAGAGCTCACGGACGAGTGGCAGCGGGTGAAGCTGCGGGTCAGGGGCCTGCACGAGAAGGTCTTCTACCGGCCGCTGCTCTCTGCGGTCGCCGCCCTGCCGACGGCTGGCTTCGCGCTCAGCTCCGACCAGGCCGAGGCCCGACTGCGCGCGATCGGCTTCCTCGACCCCAAGGGTGCGCTCGCGCACATCACCGCCCTCGTGAAGGGCGTCTCCCGGCGGGCCATCATGCAGCGCACGCTGCTCCCGGTGCTCATCGACTGGTTCTCGCAGGGGAGCGACCCGGACAGCGGGTTCCTCGCCTTCCGGAAGCTCTCCGAGCGTCTCGGCGACACCGCCTGGTATCTGCGGCTGCTTCGCGACAGCTCGGCCGCTGCGAAACGGCTGACCCAGCTGCTCTCGGGTTCCAAGTTCGCAGCGGAGTTCTTCGAGCTCTACCCGGAGGCCGTCAAGTGGCTTGACGATGACGCGCAGCTGAAGCCGCGCTCACTCAACGCGTTGCTCGACGAGGTCGCGACGACGATCCGTCGTCACGACGACGAGGTGGCCCTCCGGCGTGCTCTGCGCACGTTCCGCCGCCGAGAGGTGCTCCGTCTGGCGATCGGCGGGCTGCTGAGCCTCATCGACATCAAGCAGACGGGGGCCGGCCTCTCGGACATCGCGACGGCGACCCTGCAGGGCGCGTACGACGCGGTCCGTCGCATCGACAAGGTCGAGTATCCGCCATTCGCGATCATCGCCATGGGCCGCTACGGCGGCCGCGAGCTCGGTTTCGGCTCGGACCTCGACGTGCTCTACGTGTTCGAGCCCGGTGACTTCTCCAACCCGGACCTCGCGAGCCGACGAGCCCTGGCGCTCGTGCACCGCATCGTCGAGTTCACGGCGGACCCGCGGATGCCGATCGACCTTGATGCGGGTCTCCGGCCCGAGGGCAAGTCGGGCCCGCTCGTGCGTTCCCTGTCGGCCTACCGCAGCTACTACGCGCGGTGGTCGCTCGGGTGGGAGACGCAGGCGCTGCTCCGCGCCCACGATGTGGTCGGCGACGCGAACGTGCGCGACCGTTTCATGGACCTGGTCGACGATGTGCGCTACGGCAAGGAGCTCTCCGAGGACGGACTGCGTGAGGTGCGCCGGATCAAGGCGCGCGTGGAGAACGAGCGGCTTCCGCAGGGAGCTGACCCGAAACGCCACCTGAAGCTGGGCCGCGGATCCCTGAGCGACGTCGAGTGGCTCGCGCAGACCCTGCAGCTGCAGCACGCGATGCATACCGCGCCGCTTCGCACGACGTCGACCCTCGAGACCCTCGACGCCGCCCAGGGGGCGGAGCTGCTGACCCTCGCTGAGGCCAATCAGCTCAAGGACGCATGGCTCTTGGCGTCTCGCGTGCGTTCGGCGCTGTACCTGGCCACGAACAAGCAGTCGGACCTCCTCCCGCAGGACGGTCCGACGCTCGACGCCGTCGCGCGGGCGCTCGGCTACGCCCCTGGCTCGGGTCCGCTGCTGGAGGACGACTACTTGGGTGAGACGCGCCGCGCACGGCGCGTGTTCGAGCGACGCTTCTACGGGGAGTAGCGCCGACGCGAGACCGTCACGCGCGGACCGGCCGGGACTCCGTGGAACGGGTCTAGGACCCTGCGGCCTGCTGGTCGAGAATCGCCCGCTCGAGGCTGTCCGCGATCAGGACGGCATCGAGCCCGGATTGACGGCCGATGCCGACGGCGTGCTGCGCCTCGTGGGCGGCGAGCGCCTGCAACGCAGACTTCGCGGTGGTGAACTCGTGGGCGAGGAGCTCGTCGATGCAGCGATCCACGTCGGCATTGTGCCGCTGCCAGTCCTCGCTCTGCGGCTCGGACGACAGGCGGCGGACGGCCGCCGCGTGGATGCTCGCCGCGAGGCGCTTGTGGTGGTCGATGGCGGCCAGGGCTTGCGCGCGAAGCTCTTCGTCATCCATCCGTCCAGCTTGCCACGTCCTCGGGCGCCAGCCTGAGTGGAGACAGAGACACCGCCACCCGCTCCGGACGCGAACGGAACCGGCCCGCCTCGCAGGAGCGAGACGGGCCGGGTGCGGAACTGCGCTACAGGCTAGACGCCGTAGTAGAGCTCGAACTCGTACGGGTGCGGGCGCTGCGCGAGCGGCTGCACCTCGTTGACCGTCTTGTAGTTGATCCAGTTCTCGATGAGCTCTGGCGTGAAGACGTTGCCCTTCGTCAGGTACTCGTGGTCAGCCTCGAGCGCTGCGAGCGCCTCGGGCAGCGAGGTCGCGAGCTGGGGAATGCTCTTCGCCTCCTCCGGGGGAAGCTCGTAGAGGTCCTTGTCGACGGGCTCGTGCGGCTCGATGCGGTTCTGGATGCCGTCGAGGCCAGCCATGAGCTGGGCGGCGAACGCGAGGTACGGGTTGGCTGAAGCATCCGGTGCGCGGAACTCGATGCGCTTCGCCTTCGGGTTGGAGCCCGTGATCGGGATGCGGATCGCAGCCGAGCGGTTGCCCGCCGAGTAGACGAGGTTGATGGGGGCTTCGAAGCCCTTCACCAGGCGGTGGTAGGAGTTCGTGGTCGGGTTCGTGAACGCGGCGAGCGAGTTGGCGTGCGCGAGCAGTCCGCCGATGTACCAACGAGCCGTGTCGGAGAGCGAGCCGTAGCCGGCCTCGTCGTAGAAGAGCGGCTCGCCGTCCTTCCACAGCGACTGGTGCGTGTGCATTCCCGAGCCGTTGTCGTTGTAGAGCGGCTTCGGCATGAACGTGGCCGACTTGCCCCACTGCTCGGCCGTGTTCTTGACGATGTACTTGAACTTCAGGATGTCGTCAGCGGCGCTGACCATCGTGTCGAAGCGGTAGTTGATCTCCTGCTGGCCACCCGTGCCCACCTCGTGGTGCGAGCGCTCGAGGATGAAGCCGGCTTCGATGAGCTTGAGCGTGATGTCGTCACGCAGGTCAGCCGTCTTGTCGACGGGGGAGACGGGGAAGTATCCGCCCTTGAACGGCGTCTTGTTGCCGAGGTTGCCGCCCTCTTCTTCGCGGCCCGAGTTCCAGGCGCCCTCTTCGGAGTCGACCGAGTAGAAGCTCTGGTTCGACGTCACGGAGTAGCGCACGTCGTCAAAGATGTAGAACTCTGCCTCGGGAGCGAAGAACGCGGTGTCGGCGATTCCCGTCGAGGACAGGTAGTCGACAGCCTTCTTCGCGACCTGGCGGGGGTCGCGGTGGTAGATCTCACCCGTGCGGGGGTTGTAGATGTCGAAGACCATGATCAGGGTCTTCGCCTCGCGGAACGGGTCGAGGTACGCCGTCGTGACGTCGGGGATGAGCTGCATGTCCGACTCGTGGATCGACGCGAAACCGCGGATCGAGGAGCCATCGAAGAGCTGGCCGACGGAGAAGAACTCCTCATCGACGGTCGACGCGGGGATGTTGAAGTGCTGCTGCACACCGGGGAGGTCGGTGAAGCGGATGTCGAGGAACTTGACATCGTTGTCGGTGATATAGGCGAGGACTTCAGACGGTTCTTTGAACATGGCTTCTCCGGGTCGTGTCGAAGGTGTTGGCGGACGGGGTCCTGTCACAAGCTAACCACTCGCTGTTGCCCCGTGGTCACTGTTATGTTTCGCGCACGTTACGCAGAGCGTGATAGTGCGCCGTCAGCGGCCCGCTCTCTGCCTCGCTCCGACGGTAAGCTTTTCGGATGCCCGCACAGTCAAGCAGCCCGGAGTTCGCACGTCCGGAGAACAACCGCTACCCGGGCTACCGCCTCGGGTATCCGGAAGAAGGGCGTGGCAGCATGGCGCCGATGCGCCGCCGCGTGCCAGCGCTCATCATCGACTACGCGGCCGCCGCGGGTCTTGCATTCGTGTTCTTCGAGTACGACTCGATCGCGATCCTGCTGCTCTTCTTCGCGATGACGACCGTCGGCATCATGCTGTTCGGCGGCTCCCTCGGGCACCTGGTGTTCCGGATGCGCGTCACGCGCCTCGACGGCTCAGCGCCCGGCTACCTTCGACCCCTGCTCCGCCAGCTGCTGGTGACGCTCGTGCTCCCCATGCTCGTGTGGGACAGCGACCAGCGCGGCGGCCACGACATTATGACGAGACTCGCCCTGCGGCTCGTGTAGAGCAGCAGGGCGAGTCTGTGGCGGGCATGCTGCAGATCAGCGCATCTGCGAACGCGAGGAGCGCATCCGCATCGGGTCGATGCCCTTGGGGATAGGGAGCGCGTTGCTGCCGAGGGCCTTCAAGCGGCTCGTCACGGCGACGATCTCTGGCTTGGTGAGCTTCTTCGGGAGCTTGTTGAGCGTCTTCCGGATCTTCACGAGCTTCACGTCGTCGGCGCCGGTGCCCACGTGGAAGTGGTGGATCGGCACGTTCGGCAGGATGCGAGCCGTCTTGCGGCGCTCGTCGTCGAGCAGCCGCTTCGTGCCGGCCTTGCTGCCCTCGGTGAGAATCACGACGCCGGGCTTGCCGATGGCGCGGTAGACCGCGTCCTGCGTCTTCGCGTTGAACGCGACGGGCATCTCGCTCGTCTGCCACGTTCCGCGCAGGGCGCTTGTGAGCACCTGGCCGGCGGCACCCGCACGGCCTTCGAGCTGCCCGAACGCAACGCGTTCGGCCCGCCAGTTCAGCGTGAACATGAAGAGGAGCACACCGACCATGAGGCCGAGGATCATCGTGAGGATCCAGATGAGCGCGTTCGACCCGGGGAGGAAGATGCTTACGAGCGCTGCGATGATCAGGGGGACGAGCACGGCAGCGGCCATGATCCAAGGTGCGGTCTTGTCGTACTTGACCGTCATCTTGAGGACTTGCCAGATCTGCTTGAAGCGACCCGGCTCTTTTTCCGCTGCTGCGCTGGCTTGTGGAGAGTTCGCCATAGTGCATCCAGAATACCGGCACTTCACCCCGTATTCACATTCGGACTCGTGACGACTTCTCCACAGACGATGAAGCTCGTCCGCTCCGGTCCCGAACGGGGCGTCAGGATCTTCGTGTGCAAGCCAGAGATCAGCGCAGAACCGACCGCAGCCCGGCTCCCACCTACCTCGATATCGCGGGTTGGCGGGTCGTCGACGTGCTGTCCAGCGACGGCCCCTGGCACCGCTACCTGGCTGTGGCGCGGGAGCGGGCGGCGTTGGAAGAGGACGACTGGCTGGCGAGCGCATCGCGATCGCGCCGGCAAGCGACCGCTCCCGTGCCCACGGAGGCCGTCGAGCTTGTCGTAGAGGCATCAGCCGGCCAGGGACTCACGCTCTCTGAGGTGTGCGTGCTGCTCGAGGAGATCGATGCGCCGAGTGCTCCTGCGCTCCGGGATATCGGTCAGACCGAGCAGCGGCAGGCGGTGGCCGTCCTCGAGGCCACCCCTGGGTCGAGTGTGGAGGAACTGCTCGACCGGCCTCACCCCCTCACGGCCGGCGAGATCGTGACGATCCTCGCTCCCATCGCGGAGACCCTCGTCGAGCTCCACGAGCACGGCGTGGCGATGGGCACGTTCGGGTGCGACGACGTCCGCCTGACCCTGGCCGGGCGACCGGTGCTCAAGAACTGGCAGCTGCTGACTCGTCTCGAGCAGAAGGGCCGTCCGCACGCCGGTGCTCTCCGAGACTGGCGATCCTTCGAGTCTCTCGCGGATCTCGTGCTGGCGCAGCTGCCGACGGAGACGGAGCTGCCCGCCGCGCTGGAGCGGGAATTCGATCGCTGCCTGTCGGGGGAGGTGGATGAGGGGCTCGGTGCGCGACTCCTCGACGCCCTGTTCACGTGGCAGGACGCCACGGACATCCAGGACCCGGCGGCAGGTGAGCCGGGGCCCTGGCGTGCGGTGCTGGCCGAGCAGGCGCCGGGGCCTGCCGCGGGCAGTCCCGTCATGGCCCCGTCCGCGGATGGCACCGTGGGCCGAGTCGCTGGTCCGACGCTTCTCGATGGGGAGGACCCGAGCCAAGCCCGGTCAGCGGATGTCGTTCACCGGGGGGACATCGATGGACTCCGACGTCCGTTCGCCGCCAGGGGGCGCGACGCCCAGTTGTCGCGCGAGGCCGCCAGCAGACATGAACGGCGGTCGCGACGACGTTCCGGCTCGAGGGTGCCACTCCTGTCGGCCATCCGGATGCCCTACCGAGTCGCGGCGGTGGCCGCGCTGGTCATGTGCCTGTGCGCGGTGTTCGTGGGAGTGGTCGGCAGTCGCAGCGGGGGAGCGGACGCTGGGAGCGCGAGCGGTGGCAGCGCCGCTCCGGCTGCGAGCTGGCATACGCAGCAGCCTCACGGAGAAGCCTCCCCCGAAGCGCAGATGGCCGCACCTCCCGAACAGCCGGCACCGACGGAGGAAGTGCCAGACTGGCGAACCGCGGCTGCGAGCGATGATCCTGCCGCGGCTGCTGCGGCGCTCGTGGGACGACGGACCGAATGCCTCGCCACGGCGGCCGCCGGCTGCCTCGAGGAGGTTTATCAGAGCGACGCGCCGGGACTCCCTGCCGACCTCAACCGACCCGCAGGGGCCGAGGACGAGCTTGTTGGCCTCCCAGTGGCGACGCTCCGCGATCGCTTTGGAGATTTCGCGGTCGTGGAACTGTGGCCCCAGAACGCGGTGCAGACGGCGGAAACGCCACCGGCCTCCCTCACGATCGCTCGTGGGGAGGCCGGATGGCGTCTACGCGATGTTCGAGTGGCGTGAGCCCCTCGAGGAGCGCTGCTAGATCCCGAGGTTGCCCTCGAACGCGCCCTCTTCGAGGCGGTTCTTGATCTGCGAGAGGAAACGAGCCGCGTCCGCACCGTCGATGATGCGGTGGTCGTAGCTCAGCGCGAGGAAGACGAGCGAGCGAATCGCGATCGACTCCTGCCCATCGGCCGTCTTGACGACCGCGGGACGCTTCGCGACGATCCCGGTACCGAGGATCGCGCTCTGCGGGAGGAACACGACGGGCGTGTCGAACAGCGCGCCACGCGAGCCCGTGTTCGTGACGGTGAACGTGCCACCGGCAAGCTCATCGGGGAGCAGCTTGTTGTCACGCGTGCGCTCCGCGAGGTCAGCGATCTGACCTGCGAGACCCGCGATGTCGAGCTCCGACGCCTTCTTGATAACCGGCGTGAGCAGTCCGCGCTCCGTGTCGACCGCCATGGCGATGTTCTCGGACTCCGGGTAGACGATGGAGTCACCGTCGACCGTGGAGTTGATGATCGGGAAGCTCTGCAGAGCCTCGGCCGCTGCCAGCGTGAAGAACGGCAGGAACGAGAGCTTGTTGCCCGTCTTCGAGTGGAAGTCGCCCTTGACGCGATCGCGCAGCTGCGCGATGCGAGTCACGTCGACCTCGACGACCGTCGTGAGCTGAGCCGTCGAGTTCATCGATGCGACGGCGCGCTCGGCGACGACCTTGCGGAGACGCGACATCTTCGCGGTCGTGCCACGCAGCTCGGAGACCTCGAACGGAGTCGGCTCGCCCGGCGTGCCAGCCGAAGCTGCCTGCGCGGGGGCTGCGCTCTTGCTCGACTCGGCGAAGGCGACGACGTCTTCCTTGCGGATACGTCCGCCGACGCCCGTGCCCTGGACCTTCGTGAGGTCGACGCCTGCGTCAGCCGCGAGCTTGCGCACGAGCGGCGTCACGTAGCGCGGGTCGGAACTCGAGGCGGCCGATGCCGACTCGCCGCCCTGCTTGGGCTGCGACGGCTGCTTGGGCTGCGCCGGCGGCTTCGGAGCGGATGCCGACTGCTGCGCGGTCTGCGCTGCGGGCGTCGCCGCCTCCTTGGCGGGAGCCTCGGACGTCGTCTCCTTCTCGGGAGCAGGCTCGGCGTAGCCTTCGTCTTCCTTCTCGGCGGGTGCCTCTTCGGTCTCAGGAGCCGCGGCGGGCTGCGAGGTGGCTTCCGCCACCTCCTCAACCTCTGGCTCCGCCGTTGCTGCTTCTTCTTCAGCCGGGGCGCTGTCGTCGGACGAGGCTGCGCCCGAGCCATCACCGAGGCGAGCGAGGACAGCGCCGACCTCGACGGTCTCGTCTTCTCCGACGAGGATCTCCTCGAGGACGCCGGCGATCGGCGACGGGATCTCGGTGTCGACCTTGTCAGTCGAGACCTCGAGCAGCGGCTCGTCGACCTCGACGGTGTCGCCGACGCTCTTCAGCCAACGGGTGACGGTTCCTTCTGTGACACTCTCGCCGAGTGCCGGGAGCGTTACGTCTTCGCTCATGATGTTGGTTCTCCTTGAGTGGTTCTGGCGGGTCAGAGGGCGTGCAGCGGGACACCGGCGAGCAGACGGGCTGCTTCGCCGATCGTCTCACCCTGCGTCGGGTGGGCGTGGATGAGGTGTGCGACGTCCTCTGGGTAGGCCTCCCAGTTGACGATGAGCTGAGCTTCGCTGACGAGCTCGCCGACGCGGCCACCGATCATGTGGACGCCGACGATCGGGCCGTCGTTGACGCGGACGAGCTTGACCGTTCCGCTCGTGCCGAGGATCGAGCTCTTCGCGTTGCCCGCGAGGTTGTACTCGGCGGTGGAGATCGCGTCGTCGCCGAACTTCTCCTTGGCCTTGACCTCGGAGTAGCCGACGGAGGCGATCTCCGGGTCGGAGTACGTGATCTTAGGGATGTTGATGTCCTCGACCTGAACGGGGTTGAGACCCGCGATCTGCTCGGCGACGAAGATGCCGTGCTGGTAGCTGCGGTGCGCGAGCTGGAGGCCGGGAACGATGTCACCGATCGCGTAGACGCCGGGCACGTTGGTCTGGAGCGTCTCATCCACCGGGACGAATCCGCGGTCGGTCGTGACGCCGACCTCCTCAAGGCCGATACCGGCCGTGACGGGGCCGCGGCCGACCGCCACGAGGAGCAGATCTGCGTCGAGCACGTCACCGGACTCGAGCTCGACGTGCACGCCGTAGTCGTCCTGCGTGACGCCCTTGAAGCGGACACCGAGCTTGAAGTCGATGCCGCGCTTCTTGTACGCCCGCTCGAGCTGCTTGGAGACCGATTCCTCCTCGGCGGGCGCGAGGTGCTTGAGGCCCTCGACGATCGTCACCTCGACACCGAAGGAGCGCCAGACGCTGGCGAACTCGAGGCCGATGACGCCGCCACCGAGGATGACGACGCGGTTCGGGAGCCAGTTGAGCTCGAGCGCCTGCTCGCTCGTGATGACGTTGCCCGAGATCTCGAGGCCCGGAAGCGATCGCGAGAAGGAGCCGGTCGCGAGGACGACGTTCTTGCCCGTGAGGGTGTCGTCGCCGACCTGGACGCTCGTGGGCGAGACGAGCTTCCCCTCGCCCTGGAAGACGGTGACGCCCTTGGCCTTCAGGAGGCCCTGCAGGCCCTTGAACTTGCTGGCGACGATGCCCTCGCGGAAGGCGTTGACCTTCTCGATGTCGACGCCCTGGAATTCGGTCAGCACGCCGACGGATGCGGCTTCGTGTGCGTTGTCTGCAAGCTCTGCAGCGTGGAGCATGGCCTTCGTAGGCACGCAGCCACGGTGGAGGCACGTGCCTCCGAGCTTGTCCTTCTCAACGAGAGCGACGGTTGAGCCCAGCTGAACGGCGCGGATAGCTGCGGCGTATCCCGCACTTCCTCCGCCAAGGACGACGAGGTCGAAATTGTGTTCTGACACCCGGAAAACTCCCTCAATGGAATTCATAGAGAAGCGGCGGCCGGTCTGTGGTCGCCACGCGCGGCGAAATTACCCCTCAGGGAAGCCTACACGCGTCGAACTGGCAGGAATAACCAGCTCAGGCCCGTGACTCGAGCAACGCGATGAGCGTGCGGACCATCACCCCGGTTGCGCCCTTGGGCACGTAGCCGTACGCCGCCGACTCGTTGTTGGACGGGCCTGCGATGTCGAGGTGCACCCAGGGGAGGGCCCCGTTTCCGTCAGCCCGGTCGCCGACGAATCGCTCGAGGAACGCCGCGGCCACGAGCATCCCTGCCGAGCGGTTGCCGGAGCGCATGTTCGCGAGATCCGCGACGGGCGACTTCAGGGTGTCGCCGACCTCCTCGGGGATCGGCATCGCCCACGAGGGCTCGCCGACGGAGCGCGACGCGTCGACGACGCTGCGGATCCACGCGTCGTCGTTGCCCATGACCGCGGTGGTGCGGTCGCCGAGTGCGACGACCTGGGCGCCCGTGAGCGTCGCGATGTCGATGATGAGGTCGGGGTGCTCCTCGCTCGCAGCTGCGATGCCATCGGCCATCACGATGCGTCCTTCGGCATCGGTGTTGGTGATCTCGACGGTCTTGCCCCCGTAGATCGTCACGACGTCATCTGGACGTGTGGCCGTGCTCGACGGCATGTTCTCCGCGATGCACAGCCACCCGGTGACGGCGACCTTGATGCCGAGCTCGGCGGCCGCCTGGAGGACTCCGACGATGGTTGCGGCGCCGGCCATGTCGAACTTCATCCCGACCATGGAGGCGGCGGGCTTGAGCGACAGGCCGCCGGTGTCGAAGGTGATTCCCTTGCCCACGAGCGCGATGTGCAGTTCCGCTCCTTCGGGGCGGTAGGCGAGGCGGACGAGGCGGGGGCCGCGCGAAGACCCCTGGCCGACGGCCGTGAGGCCGCCGAACCCACCGTCACGGAGCTGCTGCTCGTCCCAGACACGGGACTCGAGGCCGTTCTCGTCGGCGACTCGGAGCGCGAGGTCGGCCAGCGCGGCGGGCGGGAGGTCGTTCGGCGGCGTGTTGACGGCGTCCTGGACGAGAGCGACGGCGTTCGCGAGCGTGGCGGCACGCGTGTTCTCTGCAGCAGCGCGGTCACGGTCACCCGTGACGACCGTGATCGTCGTGAGCGCGTCGTCGTCGAGCTCCGACTTATAGGCGGTGAAGCGATAGCTCGCGAGCAGCGCTCCGAGCAGGACCGCCTGTCGGATCGCCGGCTCGAGCGCATCCGCGTCGATCGCGATCGCGGATGTCCCCACGGCACGAGCGAGAGCCCCTCCCGCGCGTCGCGCCTGCTCCTCGTCGCTGCCGTCGCCGAGCCCGAGCGCGATGGCGGCACGCACCCCGCCCTCGTGCTGAATCGCGATCTTCTGCGTCTCGCCGCTCTTCCCGCGGAACCCGGTCGCCTCGAGAGACGGCTCCAGGTCCGGGAGCCCGGGGGGAGCCGAGATCGTCAGAGCGTCATCGAGTCGGAGTACGGGAAGCACCAGGAGGTGTGCATCGGGGGCGGATTCGGCGAGTTCCAGGATGGCGTGCGTCATGCACGCAAGCCTATTGCGGGCCCGAGGGGCCAGGCGGGCGGGCTCGTGCGCCAAGCGCGAACGCCCGCGCAGGGGTCAGCGTTCCGACCTAGCATTGTGCCTATGAGCGAGACTGAGCGCATCTTCCGAGTGGCTGCCGCATGGCACGACGTGCCTGCCGGTCTGCCCCTCATCGTGGCGTTGCGTGGCGGCCACGACGCAGGTGCCGTGGCAGCGCAGGTCTCTGACGAGATCGTGGGGCTGGATGAGGACGCGCGGATCGTCGCGGAGTTCGATGTCGACGAGCTGTACGACTACCGGGCGCGTCGTCCGATCGTGTCCGTGTCGAATGGTCGCGTGAAGTCTGTGACGGAGCCGAGGCTCGATCTGCGTCTCGTCACGGACGAGCTCGGTCAGGAGTTCCTGTTCCTCTCCGGCTTCGAACCCGATTACCGCTGGCGGCTCTTCAGCGAGGCGCTCGTGAGCGCAGTCGACGCGCTCGAGGTCTCGTCGACGACGTGGGTCCATGCCGTGCCGATGCCGGTGCCGCATACGCGGCCGATCCGCATCGCGGCGACGGGCAACCGAGAAGAGCTCGTCGATTCGCTGTCCGTCTGGAACCCGACCACGGAGGCCCCGGCGCACGTGATGCAGTACTTCCAGGTTCGCGCGGAGGAGCTGGGGCATCCCGTGCTCAGCCTCGCGATGCTCATCCCGCACTATGTCGCCGACTCGTCGGTACCGGCGGGCGCCGTCGCTGCGCTCTCTGCGCTCGGCAGCGCGACAGGACGGATGATCGCGACCGAGGCCCTGCGTGAGCGCGACCGCACCTTCCGTGCCGGGGTGGATGCAGAGCTCGAGTCGAATCCCGATGGGCAGAAGCTCATCCACGCCCTCGAGACGCAGCACGACGCCTACCTGCAGAATCTCGCCGTCAGCAACGACTTCGAAGATGCGGCGGGGGAGCTGCCCTCCGCTGACCAGCTCGCCGCCGAGATCGAGCGCTACCTGGCGCTGGGTCGGGACGACGACGCCTGAGCTGAACGCCGGGCGTTCGCTGCGTCTGATCGGCTGGGGAACCGGTCGATTCGCTCTGTGTGATCGACCGGTTCGCCGACGCGAGAGAATAGACGAGATGAACCCTCGTCTTGCTCCCGCGATGTTCGCCATCACGGCGACTGCCTACATGGTCGCGGTGACGCAGCGCTCGTCGCTCGGGGTCGCCGGCGTGCTTGCGAGCGAGCGCTTCGATGTCGGAGCGACCGCGCTCTCCACGTTGGCGGTCGCGCAGCTGGCGGTGTACGCGGCACTGCAGATCCCCGTCGGCATGCTGCTCGACAGGTTCGGGCCCTCGCGGTTGATCCTGGTAGGCGCCCTGCTCATGTCGGGTGGTCAACTGATCGTGGCGCTGGCGCCGGAGCTCGGTGTCGCCGTCCTCGGCCGGATGCTCGTCGGCGCGGGGGATGCGACGACCTTCGTCTCCGGGCTCCGCATGATCGCCGCATGGTTCCCGCCCCGCCGGGTGCCGATCTTCGTGCAGTGGTACGGCAACCTGGGTCAGCTCGGGCAGGTGCTCTCCGCGGTGCCGTTCGGGTTCCTGCTGCGCGCCACGTCCTGGACGCCTGCCTTCCTCTCGGTCGCGAGCCTCGCGGTCATCACGGCAGCTGCCGTGGCCATCTTCCTCCGCGACAGCCCGGAACTGCGTCGAGCCGGCGAGGCGATCAGCGTCCGCGGTGTCCTCGGCAAGGTCGGCCAGGCCGCCAAGCGCCCTGGAACGAGGCTCGGGTTCTGGGCGCATTTCACGACCCAGTTCCCCGGCACGGTCTTCGGCCTGCTCTGGGGGTACCCGCTCATGACCCAGGGGCTCGGCCTCGAACCTGCTGTGGCGTCGTCGCTCCTGCCGGTCATCGTGCTCGCCGGCATGGTCCTCGGTCCCTTCCTCGGCGTGCTGACGGGGCGCTACCCGCTGAGACGCTCCAATCTCGTGCTCATCTGCGCGCTCCTCATCCTCGTCGTCTGGGTTGCGATGCTCCTCTGGCCTGGCCTGCCACCGCTCTGGCTCCTGATCGTGCTGCTCGTCGTCATGGGCATCGGCGGCTCCGGATCGGCGATCGGCTTCGACTATGCGCGGACGTTCAACCCAGCGTCGAGCCTCGGCTCTGCCTCCGGCATCGTGAACGTCGGTGGGTTCGTCGCGAGCTTCACGACGATGTTCCTCATCGGCATCTCCCTCGATGCGCTCGGGATCGGTGTCACCGGCGCCGTCGACTGGCAGCAGTACAAGCTCGCGTTCTGGGTGATTCCAGGCATCATGCTCGTCGGCCTCTGCGGCCTTCTGCTCAGTCGACGGCGAACCCGCGGCCGCATGGCGCGCGACGAGGGAATAATCATCGCCCCTATCTGGGTTGCTATAGGCAGGAAATGGTTCGGTTCAGGACGACGGGGATTGTGAATGCACGGCCCCAATCCAGGGTTTCGTCCGAAACCGTGCCATAATCAACGGATGGACCCTGCGGGTCTGCCTTCGAGCAGACTTGACAAGGGCCTTCCTTATGCCCGCACCGTGACGAGAGGGGTCTGAACATGGCGACACGCACGGGAGCTACCACGGCTACTGCAGAAGCAACCGAGGAAGTCAGCAAGAAGGCGCCAGCGCGGAAGCGCGCGACGCCGGTCAAGGAGGCGAGCGCCGACGCAAGCGCCGCAGCCACGACCGAGAGCACCACTGACGACGCCGCGACGGCGAAGAAGCCCGCCGCCAAGCGCGCACCCGCAAAGCGCAAGGCCGCCGCTGCGGCTGATGGCGCGCCCGCGAAGGCGGCGCCTCGCAAGCGCGCGGCTGCCAAGAAGAAGGTCGACGGCGACGAGCCGGAAGACGGCGTCGACGAGGCTGAGATCGAAGAGGCCGATGCGGAGGCGGATGTCGCTGACAGCCCGGAGTCCGACGACGACTCGGTCAAGCCCGCTGACCCGAAGGACGCCAAGGCCGACGCCGAGCAGGCACGCGTCCAGGGCGCGATCGTCCTGACGCCGAGCGACGACGAGGAAGAGACCCCGGTCTACTCCGCGGCCATCACCGGCGCGACCGCCGACCCGGTCAAGGACTACCTCAAGCAGATCGGAAAGGTCGCGCTGCTGAACGCAGCCGAAGAGGTCGACCTCGCCATGCGCATCGAGGCGGGACTGTTCGCTGCCGAGAAGCTCAAGGAGCAGGAGGGCGAGCTCGACAAGCAGCTCGTGCGTGAGCTGAAGTGGGTTGCCCGCGACGGCGACCGCGCGAAAAGCCACCTCCTCGGAGCCAACCTCCGCCTCGTCGTCAGCCTCGCGAAGCGCTACACGGGCCGCGGAATGCAGTTCCTGGATCTCATCCAGGAGGGGAACATGGGCCTCATCCGTGCCGTCGAGAAGTTCGACTACACGAAGGGCTTCAAGTTCTCGACCTACGCCACCTGGTGGATCCGTCAGGCGATCACGCGAGCCATGGCAGACCAGGCGCGCACGATCCGCATCCCGGTGCACATGGTCGAGGTCATCAACAAGCTCGCCCGCGTGCAGCGCCAGATGCTGCAGGACCTGGGCCGCGAGCCCACGCCGGAAGAGCTCGCCAAAGAGCTCGACATGACGCCCGAGAAGGTCGTCGAGGTGCAGAAGTACGGCCGCGAGCCCATCTCGCTGCACACGCCGCTCGGTGAGGACGGCGATAGCGAGTTCGGTGACCTCATCGAGGACACCGAGGCTGTCGTGCCCGCCGACGCGGTGAGCTTCACGATGCTGCAGCGTCAGCTCGAGTCGCTCCTCGACTCTCTCGCTGAGCGTGAGGCCGGCGTCATCCGCATGCGCTTCGGCCTCGGCGACGGCATGCCGAAGACGCTCGACCAGATCGGTGACACGTTCGGCGTGACGCGAGAGCGCATCCGCCAGATCGAGTCGAAGACCATGGCCAAGCTGCGTCATCCATCGCGGTCGCAGTCGCTGCGCGACTATCTCGAGTAGCGAGCACTGCCAGGCTGGCGTCATGCCAGCAACGCAGGAGGCCCGGATGCATCTGCATCCGGGCCTTCTTCGTGTGCGGCGCTGGGCGAGCCAGCGCGTCGTGTGTGTGGGCGACTACTCCGCGGTCTGTCCCGCAGCGGCCTTCTCGCCGTGCAGGCGAGCGGTCTCGTCGTGCCAAGCGACTGCCTGCTGGCGGAGCTTCTCTTCGTGGCGCGTCGCGTGGTGTGCGCAGAAGAGGAGCTCTCCGGCGCTCAGCTGGACTCGGACGTACGCCTGAGCTCCGCACGCGTCGCAACGGTCTGTTGCGGCGATGGGCGCCGAGTCGGTGCGCAGGGCCGTTGTGCTCTCCGTCATGATGCCTCCAAAGCTTCGGTGATCTTGCGATCACGACAATTAGAGCACGCGAGTCGGAGTCCCGCGTGGTTTGAGGGGTCAGGTTCGCCCTGCGCGTAGCCGTCTTCGGCCGGGGTGACGTCGGGCGCCTGGTCGCGGGCCCGTGAGATACTGGCGGCGGTCGGCGAGACGGGGGATTCTCGTCGCTTCGACGACAGCGCAGGCACTGCGCGGAAACGGGAGTGTGCATGGGTGGCAAGCTGCGGCGGATGATCGCCGTCGGTCTCGGACGGAGCGCGCGCGGCGCGATGCGTCTTCGCGGGGGAGGCTCCGCGGTGCCCGGCAGGGTGGCGCTCGCCATCTCCCCGGATTTCCTCGAGACCGCAGTCGCGAAGCTTCCGCTCGGCGTCATCTTCGTCTCCGGGTCGAACGGCAAGTCCACGACGACGCACTTCCTGACCAGGATGCTGCGCCGCCACGGGCTCCGCGTCTTCACGAACTCCTCGGGGGGAAACCTGCCGCAGGGCATCGCGTCGTCGATGCTCCCCGACGTCGACGTCAACGGGAACCTGCGCGCTGACATCGCGGTCCTCGAGGTCGATGAGGCGTACGGGCCGCGGCTGCTCGGTCACCTGCACCCACGTGGCGTCCTGCTGCTCAACGTGCAGGTCGACCAGCTGAACCGCTTCTACGACCCATCGCGGGTGACGGAGTTCCTCCGCACCATCGCCGCGGCGTGCGGTGACTTCAGCGTGCTCAACGCCGATGACGCCTCGCTGCGGAGCCTGCCACCATCGTTGGACGCGCCCGTGACCTGGTTCGGCGTCGCCCCGGAACTGATCGAGCAGTCCCCGAACGGGCTTTCGAACTTCGATGACATCTCCGCAGCGAGCGTCGAGGTCGCCGCCGGCGAGCGCGCTGTGCAGGTCGTCGCGCTCAAGGGACGGGACGCGATGCTTCGCATCGGCGACGACGAACTCGCTATCAAGCTGCCCGCGCGAGGCCTCCACTACGCGCTCGACGCGGCCGGCGCGGCCGCGACCGCTCAGCGCATCCTCGGAGACTCCTTCGTGCCTGCCCTCGTCGCAGAGGCACTCGGCGAATCGCAGACCGTCTACGGGCGCGGTGAGGTCATGAGCGTTCGCGGTGAGGACATCGAGATCATCATGATGAAGAACCCGCCGAGCCTCCAGATGAACCTGGATGCGCTCGAAGAGGCACCTGAGCAGGTCTTCATCTCCGTCGACGAGGGAACGCCAGATCCTTCTTGGATCTTCGGCGCCGACCTGAGCAGGCTCGACAACGTCGACGTGGTCTCGGGCACCAAGGCCTGGCAGATCGCGACGCGCCTCGGCTACGGGGACATCCCTGTGGGACACGTCGAGCCGAACCTGGGTGAAGCCCTCGACAGGTTCCTCGCGCTGCCGAAGCCGAGCAGGGGCATGAAGACGATGATCGTGAACTACGAGCAGATGATGTCGATCCGGCGCCGCCTCGGGCAGTCCGGCATCGAGGGGAAGGTCAACTCATGAAGCTGCGGATCGCGCACCTCTACCCGGTCGAGCTCGGGATCAACGGGGATGTCGGCAACGTGACGGTGCTCGCGAAGCGCGCACGAGCGCGCGGTCTCGAGGTCGAGGTCGTCAACGTCGCTCGTGGCACCGCCTCGCTCCCGGAGCGCATCGACGTCCTCCACGTCGGATCCGGCCCACTCGCCGCAGTGCAGACGGTCCAGGCAGACGCCCTGCGCCACGCGGCCGAGCTGCGCGACCTCGTCGGAGCCGGGCTGTCCCTGCTCGCGGTCGGCGGAGGCTGGGAGCTGCTCGGCACGAGCATCACGCACGATGACGGCGAACTCGAGGGCCTCGGCGTGTTCGCCTCCAGGGCCGTTCGCGAAGCGTCGCAGAGCGTTGCCGAGACGGTGGTGCGGGGCGACGGCGGGCTGCTCGCCGGGTTCGCCAACCACAACGCGATCACGACCCTCGGCGCTGGGGCGGAACCGCTCGGGGAGATCGTGCGGGGCTTCGGCAACGGAGGCTCGGCGGCCGAGAACACCGGCGCAGAGGGCATCCGCCACCTCGCCGCGATGGGAACGCACCTCCACGGACCGGTCCTCGCCCTGAACCCCTCTCTCGCGGACCAGCTGCTCGAGCGGGCCGTTCACCGTCACGATGCCGACCGCAGTCTCGGGGACGGTGGCGAGGAGCTCGCCCGCCTCGACCTCTGGTCGCAGAACGCGCGTCTGGCCCTCATGCGACGGATCGGCGTGGCGGCCCCGGCGTCCTGACCGACGGCCGGGCCGCACCAAGGGCGCGCCCGAACGGCCTGCTCGCGTGGATCCGACAGGCCGCTTGGGCCTGACGATCTGGGCGCGTCAGGAGACCCCGAAGCTCCGGGCCACTCGTCGGGTGAGGCCGGTCACGATCTCATCGCCGACCGTCTCTCCCCAGATCGCCCACTGCTCGGCCGTCGCCTCGCCGTTCGAGCCATCGCCGAAGACGATGCACTCTCCGCCGGCAGCCACGGCTGCGGCACCCTGTGGCAGCGCCACGACCGTCTCGTCGACACCGACCTCCACGACGGGGGCGATGTGCCCGTCGACGATGACGTAGGCGCCGCCCTCCGGGTCGGACTGGATGCCGTCACCGTACCCGACGGCGATGCTCGCCAGACCGTGGCGCGCATCCAGCACCGGGGCGCGCAGCTGCATCGCCGGCCTCAGGCCGAGGTCCGCGGCGCTGCGGTCGCCGAAGGGGGAGATGCCGTACGCGGCGATGCCGACGCGCACGAGATCGAAGTGAGCCTGGGGGAGGTCGATGACGGCGGCGCTTGCCCCGAGGTGCAGCAGCTCGAAGTCGGCGCCGAGCGCGCGGGCCTCCTCGACCGCCGCGATGAACACCTCGGTCGACTCGAGGTCGGCGCTGTGCGAGGTGTCCGAGAGGTGGCTCCAGGCCGCGACGACGTCGAGCTTCCCGAGCGCCTGCAGGCGCAGCGCCTCGGTCACGAACTCGGCCCAGCGCGGCCGGTCCGCGCCACCACGGTGCAGGCCCGTGTCGATCTTCAGGTGCACGCGAGGTCGGACGCGCGCATCGCTGGCGGCGATCGCCTCGAGCTGCCAGAACGTCTGCACGCCCAGGTCGACCCTGGCTTCCGCCGCCGCCGCGAAGTCGGTGCCCTGGCCGTGCATCCAGGCGAAGAGCGGGACCTCGACCCCGGATTCGCGCAGCTCGATGCCGGCGTTGGCCTCCAGCACGCCGAACGAGTCGACGCCGGAGTCCAGTCCAGTGCGGACCACCTCGTGGAGTCCGTGCCCGTAGGCGTTCGACTTCACCGCGAGCATGAACTTGGACTGCGGCGCAAGGGCGGCGAGCGCACGGATGTTGCTGCCGATCGCCTCGAGGTCGACGTGCGCGACTGCAGCGCTCATGTGTAGCTCCGTTCGAATCGCGGGCTCATCCTGCTTGCGATCGCGGCGGCCCGGATTCCCGTGGCGTGCTGCCAGTCGAGGATGCTGGGCTCGCCGGCCGCGGGGTCGCCGAAGAGGATCGTCAGGTCGCCTGGCTGGGCTGGAGCGCCGAGCAGATCGACGGAGAACTGGTCCATGGAGATGGCGCCGACGATGGTCCGGGTCGCCTCTCCGATGAGCACGGGTGCCGTGTTGGATGCGCGCCGGACGACGCCGTGCGCGTAGCCGATGCCCACCAGCGCAAGTTGTGTTCGCTGCGGGGTCACGTAGCTGTAGCCGTAGGAGACGCCCTCGCCGGCTTCGACATCCTTGACCGCCAGGATCTCAGCGCTGACGCGCATGGCTGGGCGGTAGGCGCGGTCCGTGAGGCCGAACAGCGAGCCGCCGGTGATCCTGTCCGAGTTCACGGCATTGGCGTGCAGGAGGGGCGTGCTGAGGTGCAGGAGGGACGCGCGATCCATCTCGGGGGAGACGATGAAGCCCTCGTACCCCTCGGCGTCGAGCGCTTCGGCGACGCGGACCGCGCCGTGTCCATACGCGTCCGCGCGGAGGTCTGCATAGCTGGCGGTCTCCGACCCGAGGAGGCGGGTCGAGTTCTCGCGGATCGCGCGAAGGTCGATGTGGATGCGTCTGCGCACCGGCTCGGGAGTCTGCACGTTGTGCCCTCTCTGGTCGTCGCTGGGCGTGGTCAGGCTAGCACCGGCCGTTCTGGCCTCCGCTGAGGCGCGCGTGGGCCGCGCTGGTGTGGGAGGCGCGCGAAATCCCGCATCCGGTCTACGCTCGAAGGTGGCCCGCCGCTGCCCTGCGGCCGGGTCGAGATCGAACGCACGACGACGCAGAAGAAGGACGTGGACCTCGGTGGCGAATTCCGGAGACGCATACTCAGCCAGACACCTCTCGGTGCTCGATGGGCTCGATGCGGTTCGGAAGAGGCCGGGCATGTACATCGGGTCGACCGACTCCCGGGGACTCATGCACTGCCTGTGGGAGATCATCGACAACTCGGTCGACGAGGCCCTGGCGGGTCACGGCTCCCGCATCCGCGTCCAGCTGCACAGCGACGGGTCCGTCAGCGTCGACGACGACGGACGTGGGGTGCCCGTCGACATCGAGCCGAAGACCGGTCTCAGCGGTGTCGAGGTGGTGTTCACGAAGCTGCACGCCGGTGGCAAGTTCGGCGCGAGCAACTACGGTTCCGCGGGTGGCCTCCACGGCGTGGGCGCATCCGTCGTGAACGCGCTCTCCGCTCGCCTCGACGTCGAGGTGGACCGTGGCGGCAAGACCTACGCCATGAGCTTCCGCCGCGGCGAGCCCGGAATCTTCGAGGACGGCGCTGACGGGCCGAGCCCGACCTCGAACTTCGTCCCGTTCACCAGCACCAGCGAGCTGCGGGTCGTCGGGCAGGCCAAGCGCGGGGTCACGGGAACGCGGGTGCGGTACTGGGCGGACCCGCAGGTCTTCATCCGCGAGGCGAGCTTCCAGACGAACGACCTCGCCGAGCGCGCGAGGCAGACGGCGTTCCTGGTGCCCGGCCTCGAGATGGTGATCGAGGACGCGCGCGACGAGTCGACAGCTCCGACGACGCAGCAGTTCCGGTTCGACGGCGGCATCACCGAGTTCGCCGACTTCCTCGCTCCGGACGCCCCCACGACCGACACGTGGCGCATCGAAGGCAGCGGAGAGTTCACCGAGACCATCCCAGTGCTCGACGACGAGGGCCTCCAGCTCGTGACGAAAGAGGTGGCGAGGACCATGCACGTCGACCTCGCTCTGCGCTGGGGAACCGGGTACGAGACGAACGTGAAGAGCTTCGTCAACATCATCTCGACCCCGAAGGGCGGATCTCACCTCGCGGGCTTCGAGCAGGGCATGCTCCGCTTCTTCCGCGCAGAGGTCGAGAAGAACGCCAGGCGTCTGAAAGTCGGCAACGACAAGCTCGACAAGGACGACGTCCTCGCCGGGCTCACTGCCGTCGTGACGGTCCGCATTCCCGAGCCGCAGTTCGAGGGGCAGACCAAGGAGGTGCTCGGCACGCCGGCGGCGCGCGCCATCGTGCAGAAGGCCGTGACGGCCGGTCTGACCGAGAAGTTTGCCTCCACGAAGCGCCAGGACAAGGCCGAGACGAACCTCCTGCTCGACAAGGTCGTGCAGGAGATGAAGTCGCGCCTCTCCGCGCGCGCCCACAAGGAGACACAGCGTCGCAAGAACGCGCTCGAGAGCTCCTCGCTGCCGACGAAGCTCGTCGACTGCCGGTCGAACGACGTCGCGCAGAGCGAGCTGTTCATCGTCGAGGGAGACTCCGCGCTAGGGACGGCGAAGCCGGCGCGCAACTCGGAGTTCCAGGCCCTGCTGCCGATTCGCGGCAAGATCCTGAACGTGCAGAAGGCCTCGATCTCGGACATGCTCTCGAACTCCGAGTGCGCGTCGATCATCCAGGTCGTCGGCGCGGGTTCCGGTCGGAGCTTCGACATCGGCCAGGCGCGGTACGGCAAGGTGATCCTGATGAGCGACGCCGACGTCGATGGCGCGCACATCCGCACCCTGCTCCTCACGCTGTTCTTCCGCTACATGCGCCCCATGCTCAACGAAGGGCGGGTCTTCGCTGCCGTGCCGCCGCTTCACCGGGTCGTGATCATGCATGCCGGACGCAAGCCGAACGAGACGGTCTACACGTACTCCGAGAAGGAGCTGCACACGCTCCTCTCCAAGCTGGAGAAGCAGGGGAAGCGCTACCAGGACCCCATCCAGCGCTACAAGGGTCTCGGGGAGATGGACGAGGACCAGCTCTGGAACACGACGATGGACCCGAGCGCGCGGCTCCTGAGACGAGTCACGAACGCTGACGCCCACAATGCGGAGCGAGTCTTCGACCTGCTCATGGGCAGCGATGTGGCGCCCCGCAAGGAGTTCATCATCGAGGGATCCGAGCAGGTCGCGCGGGCGGACATCGACGTCTAGCTGCCCCGACTCGCCGCGTAGAGGAAGGCAGGCTCCTCCGGGAGCCTGCCTTCTCGCTGTCTTGCGGAGCCGACGGGTCAGTCGGCGACGGAAGCACCGGCCCCGGCGTCTGAGTGCGCCGTTCCCTCTTCATCGTCGGCGCTCGGGACCGGCGTCGGATCGCCGATGCCGCGGCCGATGAGGTCCACGACCTGCTCGAGTGGGGTTCCGGACGCGTCGCGCTTCGCGCCACCCGCCGGCAGCGCGCGCACGGCGCCGTCCCGCGCGTTTCCGAAGGGGGCGCCTGGCCCGACCCAGGCCGCGCTGAGGCGGCGCTCGCCGCGGAGAAGGCGCTGGGCTCTGACCCCACCCGTCGCGCGGCCCTTCGCCGGGAACTCGCTCAGGCTCGAGACCTTCGCGGTTCCCGAGTCCGTGCCTTCCAGCGCGTCCTCGTTGCGTGCGACGCTCGCGACCTCGGCGATGTCGATGTTGGCCGCCGCGACGACGGCGAACGAGAGCACGGCTGCCCCGTCCGACAGCTTCATGCCGGCCATTCCCGCCGCCGAGCGGCCCTGTGGACGCACGAGCTTGCCGGAGAATCGCAGCAGCTGCGCGTCGTCGGAGACGAACACGAGCTCGTCGTCGTCGGCGGCGAGCGCTGCACCGACGACTTCGTCGCCCGCCTTGAGCGTCATGATCTCGAGTTCGCGGTTCTTCCCGAAGTCGATGCCCGTGACCCGCTTGACGACGCCGAGCTTCGTCCCGAGGGCGATGGGCGTCTCCTGGTCAATCGGCACCAGGGCGACGATCTGCTCCTTCGGGCTCGTCAGGCCCACGAAGTCGTGTGCCTTCACCCCAGCCGAGAGCAGCACTGACCCCTGCGGGCTCGACGGGAGCGCCACCACTGGGACACGCAGGAGCCGTCCGAGGTTGGTGACAGCGCCGAGCTCGCCCTGCACGGTCGTGGTCACGTGCGAGCGGACGGCGTCGTGCTTGCTCCGCCTCGGCGGCTGCTGCAGGCGTGCATCCGCCTCGGTCGTGTCGATGCGGAGCAGGCGGCCCGTCGTGGAGAGCAGCACCTGCGTCGGCGAGTCGGCGAGCTGCAGCTGCGTCGTCTCGATGGCCTTCCCGCGCTTCGGGGGAGTACCGACTCCCTCGGTGAGCAGCGTTCGGCGAGGCGTCGCGAATCTGTCGCTGGTCTCGCGGAGCTCCGCGCCGACACGTGCGCGGAGCAGGATCTCGTCGCCGAGGAGCCGCTCGAGCTCGGCGATCTCCTGCCGCAGCTGGTCGCGCTCAGCCTCGAGCTCGATGCGCGAGAACTTCGTGAGGCGTCGGAGTCGGAGCTCGAGGATGTACTCCGACTGGAGCTCCGAGAGGTCGAAGACGATCCGCAGGCGCTCGCCGGCGGCCGAGGCGTCGTCGCTCGAGCGAATGATCTGGATGACCTCGTCGATGTCGAGGATCGCGATGAGCAGGCCCTCGACGAGATGGAGGCGTTCGAGCTTGCGCGCGAGCCGGAAGGCGCTCCGCCTGCGTACCACCTGGATGCGGTGGTCGAGGTAGACGCGAAGCAGCTCGATGAGGCCGAGCGTCTGAGGCCCGCCGTTGACGAGCGCCACGTTGTTGATGTGGAACATGTCCTCGAGCGGCGTGTGCCGGTACAGCTGCTCGAGCACGGCCTCGGGGTCGAAGCCGGTCTTGATCTCGATGACGAGCCGCAGTCCGTGCTTGCGGTCCGTGAGGTCGGCGACGTCGCTGATGCCGGCCAGCTTCTTGGCCTGCACCCCGTCCTTGATCTTCTCGATGACCTTCTCGGGACCGACCATGTAGGGGAGCTCGGTGACGACGATGCCGGACTTGCGCGCCGTGACGCGCTCGACGCTCGCCGTCGCGCGCGTCCGGAACGAGCCCCTGCCGCTCGCGTACGCGTCCCGGATGCCGTCGAGGCCCGTGATGCGAGCCCCAGAGGGCAGGTCGGGCCCGGGGATGAACTGCATCATCTCCTCGAGCGTCGCTCCCGGGTTCTCGAGCAGGTGCAGCGCTCCCGCGATCACCTCGCCGAGGTTGTGCGGCGCCATGTTCGTCGCCATGCCGACGGCGATGCCGCTCGCGCCGTTCACGAGCAGGTGCGGCCATGCGGCAGGAAGCACCTCTGGCTGCGTCGTCGAGTTGTCGTAGTTGGGAACGAAGTCGACGACGTCCTCGTCGAGCTCAGCCGTGAGCGCCAGGGCGGCGGCGTCGAGTCTCGCCTCCGTGTAGCGGGGAGCCGCGGGGCCGTCGTCGAGCGACCCGAAGTTGCCATGGCCGTCGATCGTGGGCACGCGCTGCACGAACCCCTGAGCCATGCGGACGAGCGCGTCGTAGATGGCGGTGTCACCGTGAGGGTGCAGACGCCCCATCACCTCACCGACGACACGCGCCGACTTCACGTGCCCACGATCCGGCCGGAGCCCCATCTCCGCCATCTGGTAGAGGATGCGACGCTGCACGGGCTTGAGCCCATCCCGCGCGTCGGGAAGCGCCCTGGCGTAGATGACCGAGTAGGCGTACTCGAGGAAGGAGGACTGCATCTCGGTCGAGACGTCGATGTCCTCGATGCGCTGCTCGCTCATTGCCGAGGAGTCGTTGTTGCGTGTTGTGCTCATGTCACCTGTCGGAAGGGAGGTTGCCGCGGTGCCCCTGTGGGAGACTGGGACGGATGTCGTCCATGCTATTCAGCGCGGCGAGCGGTCGCCCGACGCTCTCCGACGTGTTGCCGAATTCGCTTGCCTCGCTGCGAGGTGAACGCGGGCCGCTGGGTCTCCCAGCGGCTCGGTCTGCGGTCGTCATGCTCGTCGACGGGCTCGGTGCTGCGATGCTCCGTTCCCGAGCCGGGCACGCGCGGCGGCTGAGCGCCGGCTGGCGCAAGAAGGACACCGCCTTCTCGTTCCCCTCGACGACCGTCGCGGGGATCACCTCCCTCACGACGGCCACCCGCGCAGGCGAGCATGGGCTGCTCGGATACTCGCTCTACGACCGAGACGCCGGAGTCATCCGCAACCAGCTGTCCGGCTGGGGTGATGGCATGGACCCAGCCACCTGGCAGCTGCAGCGGACGGTCTTCGAGCAGCTGCGCGACGCGTCATCCGGAGTGCAGAGCATCGTGGTCGGCATGCCCCAGTACCGGGACTCCGGGCTGACGCACGCTTCGCTCCGGGGCGCCATGTACCTCGAGGGCGAGTCGATGCAGGAGCGGGTCGAGGTGACCCTCGCCGCCCTCGACGCGCACCCACGCGCGCTCATCTACCTCTACAACGCCGAGCTCGATCAGGCTGGCCATGCGCACGGATGGGAATCCGACGCCTGGCTGGCGCGGCTCGAGGAACTCGATGCGGCCTTCGACTCACTGACTCGCGGGGTGGATGCGGGAATCGGCATCCTCGTGACGGCAGACCACGGCATGATCGACATCCCGCGACATCGGCAGATCGACATCGACGATGACGACCCGCTCTTCGATGGGGTCATCGCGATGGCGGGTGAGCCCAGGCTCCGTCACCTGTACCTGGCGCCGGACGCGCATGCTTCGGCGACGGACGAGCTTCGCAGGCGGTGGCACGAATCGCAGAGCTCTCGCGCCACTGTCCTCACGCGTGCAGCGGCGATCTCCGAGGGCTGGTACGGGCCCGTCGTCGCCCCGGAGGCGGCAGCACGCATCGGGGATGTCATCGTCGCGGCCACCAAGGGTGTGACCTACTACCCCTCGTCCGTGCAGTCAGGGGCGAGACTCGTCGTCGGACAGCACGGATCGATCACGCCGGAGGAGACCATCGTCCCCCTCATCCGGGCCGGCGCCTACGCGCACTGACCCGCAGGGCAGGTCGATGGTCGGCGACTACTCGTCGCTGCGGGTGCCGAAGACGATCTCGTCCCAGCTCGGCATCGCCGCACGCCCTGAGCGCTTCGGCGAGTGCTTCGAGTGCGTCGGCTCGTCAGGCTCACGCGCAGGCTCGTCGAGCCCGTCGAGCGGCACATCGACGGCGCGCACGCCGCCAGCGCCGAGGTCGCTCGGCTCGATGGTCTCCGTCTCGAAACGATCCTCGTCGCGGGCGCGAGGAGCGAAGAGCTTCACGGGACTGCGCTCGGGAGAGGGCGATCCGCTCTCGTCGAGGGCGCCCTCGGGGCTCGACTCGTCCTCATCCGTGCCATCTTCGTCGTCGAACGACTGCGGGACTCGCTCACCCCGGCGTCGACGGAGTGCCTCCAGCAGATCGGCCGTCTCGTGGTGCTGCTGCTCAGTCGCACGCTCGAGTCGGGATGCCGCCGCGCCGATCCACGAGACCGGCTCCTTCGCGGAGGGCTCAGCGCTGGCGGCCGGTGCCGCCTCGCGCTGGGGAGCTTCGACGACGGCCCGCAACCGGGGGCTGCCGAGCGCAGGCGCCTCTCCTTGCTGCGAGAGCATCGTCGCCGTGGGGTTGAGCGGGGTCAGGGCCTGCGTCTTCGGCTCGAAGCCCCACAGGGCCTCTCGCGAGATCTCGTCGACAGCGAATGAGAGGCCGACGCGCCAGCCTTCCTCGTCGTCCTTCCAGGCATCCCAGACGACGGCGGTGGCGCTCGACGCCTCGAGGCGGTCGTCGATGACCTCGCCGAAGCTCGTCCCGTCTTGTCCGAGCGGGTCTGCATCGGTCTTCAGGCGCACCGTCACGGCCCGGGCCTGCCGAACCAGATAGTCGCGCTCTGCGCGCACGGGACCCTCGAAGCGCACCACGTCCTCGCGAGCGGCCCCGGTGAGGTCGATCACCTCGTCGATCGTCTTCCCTGCGCGGATGAGCTGCTGGATCGCCCGCGGGGGCACCTTGGGCGCATCGACGCGCGTCGAGATGCGCGGCCGCAGGGCATCGCGGAGCGCTTCGTCGATCACGACTCGGAAGCGCTGGCCGTCATCTCCGGACACGACGAGGGCACCTTCATCCAGGTCGATGAATCTGAGCTCTTGCATGCTCGTACTCCTTGGCGTTGCCGATTCCTGGGGCACAGCATCACACGTTGGGACGGTGCAAGCGGGGAGCCCTGGGGCGCGCCGCCCAAGTCGGAAGGACATTTGATCTCGCTCCGCGCGAACACCGCTCGTCTGGGTTTGAGTTTCACCCCTGAGTCGTGCACAATTGCCGCGCCTGGGGGAGTTCCCCTCGTTTGAAGAGATTTGGATAGGTATGGCGACCGACTACGACGCACCTCGCAAGACCGACGATGACGCAGAGTCCATCGAGGCGCTGAAGGAGCGAGTGCCGGATCGTCTCTCCGGCAGCGTTGACGCCGAGGACGCGGACAACCCCGGCAGCTTCGACCTCTCGGCTGCAGACCTCGCAGACGTCGAGCTCGAGACCGTGGTGATCCCGCCGCAGGCCGACGAGTTCACCTGCGTCGAGTGCTTCCTCGTCAAGCACCGCTCTCAGCTCGAGAAGAGCTCGGCACTCGGACCCGTGTGCCACGACTGCGCGACCGCCTGACGGACTGATCGCCAGCACGACCCACGAACGAAGCCGCATCCGACCGGATGCGGCTTCGTTCTTTTGTCTGCCCCAAGCAGGCGGCGGGTTGTTCAGCCGGCCTGTCGTCGCGCGCCCGCCCGGGCTTCGGTGATCGCGGAGGCGAGCTCCGAGGGCCTGCGCGTCGACACCAGCCAGTACGGAACCGGATCTGCCTCATCCGTGATCTCGATCGTGAGCGAGGTCGGAATCCATCCTCTGATGCACAGCCACGCGCGGAGGTCGAGCTCAGGACCGGCCGCCAGGCGGGCCTTCTCCCTGGTCGTATGGGGGATGCACTGGCCTGTGAAGCTCAGTGGGACGTGCGCCCCGGCGACGCGGACCTGGGTCGCCGTGACCTCGATGATGGGGGAGTACGCCAGGATCAGCGTCAAGAACGCCGCGTAGAGGGTGACCGCGATCGCGGCGCCGATCCAGACGTTGATGGGCGTGAAGACGAGGATGACGGCAGGCACCATGAGGAAGCCGACGGCGTAGACCCAGGCGGCGGGCCACAGGCGCTCGTGGAAAACTGGCATGGCGATATTGGATCACGCTTTGCCGGGCATCGCTGTCAGATCACGATCCGGTCACGCCTCAGCTAGGCTCGTACGGTGAGCTTTGTCATAGATGTGCCCGTCTCGGGCGTCCTCCCTGCGTTCGCCCAGCCAGGCGACGCCGGTGCCGACCTGACCGCCACGGAGGCGGTCACCCTGGCCCCTGGCCAGCGAGCTGTGGTCGGCACAGGCGTTCGACTCGCACTCCCAGAGGGGACCGTCGGCTTCGTGATGCCCCGGTCGGGCCTCGCGGCCAAGCACGGCATCACGCTCGTGAACGCCCCCGGCACCATCGACTCCGGGTATCGCGGTGAGATCAAGGTCATCCTGCTCAACACCGACGCGGCAGAGACATACGCCATCGCTGCGGGTGACCGCATCGCCCAGCTCGTCGTGATGCAGCTCGCGCCGGTGAACTTCATCCAGACCGAGCAGCTCTCCGCGTCACAGCGCGGCGAGGGCGGTTTCGGCTCCACCGGCTACGCATCTGACCAGGAGGCTCACCATGGGACTGTTTGATTTCCTCAAGAAGGAAGAAGAGAAGCCTGAGAAGGCCGACAAGCTCACCGTCGACGACGAGCTGCTCGACGACGACGAGCTCGAGGTCGAGCTCGACGACGACGACGAGCACGACGAGGAGGCGAAGTCCGCCCCCATCGATCGGGAGACTCGGGGTCCGTTCGACATCAGCGAGGCCAGCCCGGCGAAGCGATACGTGGACCTCGGCGCACTGCGGATCCCCGCCCGCGAGGGGCTCGGTCTTCGTCTCGAGGTCGAGGAGAAGACCAAGCGACTCGTCGCGGTCGCCCTCGACTACAAGGAATCGACGATGCAGATCCAGGCGTTCGCCGCCCCGCGGTCGACGGGCCTGTGGCATTCGATCATGGCTCAGCTCGCCGAGCAGGTGCGAAAGCAGGGTGGCACTGCAGAAGAGGTCGAGGGCATCCTCGGGCCGGTGCTGGACACCAAGATCCCAGTCGTCGTCAAGGGAGCCGCGTCCTCCCAGACGCGCTCGGCGCGCTTCTTCGGGGTCGATGGACCTCGCTGGTTCCTCCGCGGCGTGCTCACGGGGAAGGCGCTCCGCGATGAGGCGACGCGAGTCGAGCTGGTCGAGCTCTTCCGGAGCGTCGTCGTGGTGCGTGGAGACGCTCCGCTGCCGCCGCGCGAGCTCCTGACGCTCGTCGTGCCGAAGGCCATGGCCGACCCCACGTCGAAGACCGCCACGGAGGACGCCGCATCGGGGGCGGCAGACAAGGCATGACCATCCCCGACGGTGAGAGTCAGGACGCTCCACAGCCGGCATCTGACGCGCCGAACATGCGCAAGCTCGAGGAGGTCGCGAAGTCATCCTCCCTCGGGCGGCTCACCGAAGGTGGAATCAGCGGCGCGTCGCTGCTCGCGGCCATGGGCGGAATCCGGGGACTCATCGAGACCCTGCTGCCCGGCATCGTGTTCCTGGTCCTCTTCACGCTCGGAACCGAGCTCTGGGTCGCCGTCATCGCGCCCGCGGCTCTCGGCCTGCTGTTCATCCTCATCCGTGCGCTGCAGAAGGAGCCGGTAGTGCCGGCGATCTCGGGCCTCGTGGCATTGCTGATCTCCGGTGTCCTCGCCATGACCACCGGCCGGGGGGAGAACTTCTACCTCGTCGGGTTCTACACCAACGCCGCGTACGGAGCAGCGCTGCTCGTCTCGGTTCTCGTCCGCTGGCCCGTCATCGGGCTCGTCACGGGGCTCATCACCGGTCAGGGCTCCAGCTGGCGTCAGGACCGCTCGATGCTGCGGTGGATGTCCATCATCACGCTCGTCTGGGTCGGGTTCTTCGCGCTGCGCCTCGCCGTGCAGCTGCCGCTGTACTTCGCTGGCAACGTCGAGGCGCTCGGGTTGGCGAGGCTGCTCATGGGAACACCCATGTACGCGGTGGTCCTCGTCGTCACCGTGCTCTTCGTGCGCGCGCTGCTGAGCGCGTCACGGTCCCGAGCGCAGAGTGAAGCAGGTAAAGTATCTTGATGTCAAGATAAAAGCGTCTCGATCAACTCAGGATCACCTTCGAGGCAAGCCACGGCGAGACGCGAGATGATTGCTGGGCGCGGGCCGCGCACCCAGAGTTGCAAAGAAGGAGCCGAGACGTGACCGCAGTCAACAGCTTCGGGGCCAAGGACACGCTCAGTGTCGACGGCACCGAGTACGAGATCTTCCGCATCGACAAGGTTGAGGGCTTTGAGAAGCTCCCCTTCAGTCTCAAGGTTCTCCTCGAGAACCTCCTCCGCACCGAAGACGGTGCCAACGTGACCGCAGAGCAGATCCAGAAGCTCGGTTCGTGGGTGCCTTCGGCAGACCCCGACACCGAGATCCAGTTCTCGCCCGCCCGAGTCGTCCTCCAGGACTTCACCGGCGTTCCCTGCATCGTCGACCTCGCCACCATGCGCGAGGCCGTCACCCAGCTCGGCGGCGACCCCGAGAAGGTCAACCCGCTCGCTCCAGCCGAGCTCGTCATCGACCACTCGGTCATCGCCGACCTCTTCGGTCAGGCCGACGCGCTCGAGCGCAACGTCGAGATCGAGTACCAGCGCAACGGCGAGCGCTACCAGTTCCTCCGCTGGGGTCAGACGGCCTTCGAGGACTTCAAGGTCGTCCCCCCAGGAACCGGCATCGTCCACCAGGTCAACATCGAGTACCTGGCGCGCGTGACCTTCGTCCGCGAGGTCGGCGGCGTCCTGCAGGCCTACCCGGACACGCTGGTCGGCACCGACTCGCACACGACGATGGTCAACGGCCTCGGCGTGCTCGGCTGGGGCGTCGGCGGCATCGAGGCAGAGGCGGCCATGCTCGGCCAGCCCGTGTCGATGCTCATCCCCAAGGTCGTCGGCTTCAAGCTCAAGGGCCAGATCCCCATGGGCGTCACGGCGACCGACGTCGTCCTCACGATCACCGACCTGCTGCGCAAGCACGGCGTCGTCGGAAAGTTCGTCGAGTTCTACGGCGAGGGCGTCGGGGCGGTTCCGCTCGCCAACCGCGCCACCATCGGCAACATGAGCCCCGAGTTCGGCTCGACGGCCGCGATGTTCCCGATCGACGACGAGACCCTCAACTACCTGCGCCTCACGGGCCGCAGCGAGGAGCAGGTCAAGCTCGTCGAGGCGTACGCGAAGGAACAGCACCTCTGGCACGACCCGAGCAAGGAGCTGTCGTACTCCGAGTACCTCGAGCTCGACCTCTCGACGGTCGTACCATCGATCGCCGGACCGCGCCGCCCGCAGGACCGCATCGAGCTCTCGAAGGCCAAGGGCCAGTTCGGCGCCGACCTGACCGACTACACCGCCGAGGACTTCGGTCTCGTCGATGTCGCCGGTGAGGACAGCTTCCCGGCGTCCGACCCCGCGAAGCTCACGCCGTCCTCGCAGGACTCGGATGTCCGCGAGCGTCAGACGCCCCCCACGTTCTCGCACGAGCGCAAGCCCGTGCAGGTACAGGGCTCAGACGGCCAGAGCTACACGATCGACCACGGCTCCGTGGCCATCGCCGCCATCACGAGCTGCACGAACACCTCGAACCCCTCGGTCATGCTCGCAGCCGGTCTCCTCGCGAAGAAGGCGAGCGAGCGCGGACTCAAGGCGAAGCCGTGGGTCAAGACCACGCTCGCGCCCGGCTCCAAGGTCGTGACGAACTACTACGAGAAGGCCGGTCTGACCGACTCGCTCGAGGCGCTCGGCTTCTACACCGTCGGCTACGGCTGCACGACCTGCATCGGCAACTCGGGACCGCTGAACGAGGAGATCTCCGAAGCGATCAACGACAACGATCTCGCCGTCACCGCGGTCCTCTCCGGAAACCGCAACTTCGAGGGGCGCATCAACCCCGACGTGAAGATGAACTACCTGGCCTCCCCGCCGCTCGTCATCGCGTACGCGCTCGCAGGCACCATGGACTTCGACTTCGAGACCCAGCCGCTCGGTACGGACTCGGACGGCAAGGACGTCTTCCTGAGCGAGATCTGGCCATCCGCTGACGAGGTGCAGTCGACGATCGACACGTCGATCGACACCGACATGTTCACGCGCGAGTACGGTGCCGTGTTCGACGGCGACGAGCGCTGGCGCTCGCTGCCGACGCCGACTGGCGCCACGTTCGAGTGGGACGACCAGTCGACGTACGTGCGCAAGCCCCCGTACTTCGACGGCATGGTCATGGAGCTCACGCCGGTCACCGACATCAAGGGCGCCCGCGTCCTCGCGAAGCTGGGCGACTCGGTCACGACCGACCACATCAGCCCCGCTGGCTCGATCAAGGCCGACAGCCCGGCTGGCCGCTACCTGTCCGAGCACGGCGTCGACCGCAAGGACTTCAACTCCTACGGCTCTCGTCGCGGCAACCACGAGATCATGATCCGCGGCACCTTCGCGAACATCCGCCTCAAGAACCAGCTCCTCGACGGCGTCGAGGGCGGATACACCCGCGACTTCACCCAGGCAGACGGACCGCAGGCGTTCATCTATGACGCAGCACAGAACTACGCGGAGGCCGGCACACCCCTGGTCGTCCTCGGCGGCAAGGAGTACGGCTCCGGCTCGTCACGTGACTGGGCCGCCAAGGGCACGAGCCTCCTCGGCGTCCGCGCCGTGATCGTGGAGAGCTTCGAGCGCATCCACCGCTCGAACCTCATCGGCATGGGCGTCGTCCCGCTGCAGTTCCCCGCCGGTGAGACCTGGGCAACGCTCGGTCTCGACGGCACGGAGTCGATCTCCATCCAGGGCATCGAGCAGCTCAACGAGGGCTTCACGCCTAAGACGGTGCACGTGATCGCCGAGCCCACGTCCGACTCGCCAGAGGGCAAGCAGACGATTGAGTTCGACGCTGTCGTCCGCATCGACACCCCCGGTGAGGCCGACTACTACCGCAACGGCGGAATCCTGCAGTACGTGCTCCGCCAGCTCGCCGCGGCGTAGCCAGCAGCAGCACGGGAGGACCGAAGGGCGGAGCCGAGAGGCTCCGCCCTTCGGCGTTCTCCTACACGCTCTCCGTTCTCTGTCTCTGAGAACAACCGTGGTCCGCGCCCATCTGCGCTCGTTAGCGTTGGGGCGATTTCCGATTACGAAGGAGTTCCCCATGACGAATGAGACCCCCATCCGCACAGTCCTCAGCCCCGGCCGATACGTGCAGGGCAAGGGCGCGCTGGCGCGCCTCGGCGAGTTCGTCGCGCAGATCGGCCAGTCGCCCCTGCTCCTCACCGACGACTTCGTCTGGGACCTGCTCGGCGAGCGCCTCACGACCTCCTTCACCGGTGGGGACGCCGAGGTGCCGCGCGAGCGGTTCAACGGTGTCGCCTCGTCCGGTGAGATCGACCGCATCGTCGAGGTGATCACGCAGAGCGGCAGCGACGTCATCGTCGCCGTTGGCGGTGGCAGCACGATCGACGCCGCGAAGGCAGCCGGCTTCCTGGCGGGAATCCGCTGGGTGAGCGTGCCGACCGTCGCCTCCACCGACGCGCCGACCTCCGCGCTCGCCGTTGTCTACACCGAGTCGGGCGAGTTCGAGGAGTACCGCTTCTTCCCTCGCAACCCCGACCTCGTGCTCATCGACTCGCAGCTCGTCGCGGACGCTCCCGCTCGATTCCTCGTCGCGGGCTTCGGCGACGCCCTCGCCACCTGGCTCGAGGCGCGTGCCACCAGCCGCTCGAACTCGAAGACGATGGCAGGCGGACTCCCGACGCAGACCGGCACGGCGCTGGCGAAGCTCAGCTGGGACGTGCTCTGGGAGAACGCTCCGACCGCGCTCGACGCGGTGGAGGACGGCGTCGTGACGCCGGCACTCGACCGTGCCATCGAAGCGAACACCCTGCTCTCGGGACTCGGCTTCGAGTCGGGCGGCCTCGCCGCCGCGCACGCGATCCACAACGGCCTGACGGCAGCCCCGCAGACGCACGGCCTCCAGCACGGCGAGAAGGTCAACATCGGCTCCATCGCACAGCTCATCCTCGAGGGCGCACCCGAGGAGGAGATCCGCGACTTCATCGTCTTCACCACGAAGCTCGGGCTGCCGACGACTCTCACGGAGATCGGGCTCTCGACGGACGACAAGCACGAGCTCCGGCTCATCGCCGAGGCCGCGACGGTGCCGGGGGAGACCATCCACAACATGCCGTTCGCCGTGACCGCCGACGACGTGATCGCGGCCCTGACCTCGCTCGAGCGGTTCTCGCGGCGCATCCGTGCCGCGGCTGGCCTGCCGGAACCGGTCAAGTACCACGCCGCGCACTAGCCTCGATCGACGAAGGCGCCTCCCCACCCGAGACGGGCAGGGAGGCGCCTTCGATGTTGGCGGCCCGGGTCAGCGGGTGGCAGCCCCGCGGATGGGCGGCGTGTGGAAGGTGCCGCCGAACGCCCTCTCAGAGGCGCCGATCCGGTCGAGGTAAGGCGTGATGCCGCCAGCCTGGAAGGGGTACCCTGCGCCCAGGATGAGGCACAGATCGATGTCCTCAGGAGCGGCGACCACCTGCTCGTCGAGCATGCGCTTGATCTCGTCGGCGAGGCCGACCTCGACCCGCTCCGCGAACGACTCCGCGGTCATCGGGGTCTTGCCGCCCGCGACGATCTGCACGGCCTTCTTGTCGAAGCCCTTCTTCTTGCCCTTCCCGTCGCGGTCGTACAGCTTGCCGTAGTCGGCGAGCCTGTGCAGGTTCTCCGATTCGAAGAAGCGGTCAGGGAACGCGGCGTGGTGGGTGTCGAGGACGTGTGCTCCCACCTTCAGGCCAACGAGCTCGAGAAGCTCGAAGGGTGTCATGGGCAAGCCGATGCGGTCGAGCGCATGGTCGACCGTCTCGAAGGACGTCCCGGTGTCGACAGCGTTCATCGCCTCGCCGAGTACCTTCGCGAGGACTCGGTTCACGACGAAGCCTGGGGCGTCCCTCGTGATGACGGCGGTCTTCTTGAGGTTCTTGGCTGTTGCCATCGCCGTCGCGAGTGTCGCGTCGTCGGTGCTCTGCGTCTTCACCACCTCGATGAGGGGCATCTGTGCAACAGGGTTGAAGAAGTGGAAGCCGACCAGGCGCTCCGGGTGCTCGAGCTGCGCGCCGATCTGCGCGACCGACAGCGACGAGGTGTTCGTGGCGAGGACGGCCTCAGGTCCCACGATCTTCTCGAAGTCGGCGAAGACCTGCTGTTTCACGCCGAGTTCCTCGAAGACAGCCTCGATGACCCAGTCGCAGTCGGCGAACTCGCTCCTGTTCGTGGTTCCGTGCACGAGCCCGGTCAGGCGCCCGTATTCGTCTCCGTCGATCCGACCCTTCTCGTGCAGCTTCTCGAGTTCGCGACGCACCGCGGCGACGCCCGAGTCGACCCGTGCCTGGTCGAGGTCGGTTATGACGACGGGGACTTTGAGGCGGCGCACGAACAGCGTCGCGAACTGCGTCGCCATGAGCCCGGCGCCGATGACGCCGACCTTGTTGACCGGGCGCGCCAGTGCCTTGTCCGGCGCCCCCGCTGGACGCTTGGCGCGCTTCTGCACGAGGTTGAACGCGTAGATGGATGCCACGAACTGGTCGCCGGAGATGAGATCGGCGAGCGCTTCGTCCTCGGCCGCGAACCCCTTCTCCCGGTCGTCGCCCTTGGCGAGCTTGAGGAGGTCGAGAGCCCGGTACGGGGCAAGCGCGACCGTGCCGAGCTTCTCCTCCAGCGTCCGCCGCGCGACCCCGAGTGCGAGGTCCCACTTCGCGAGTCGCTCGAGACGTCCCGGCGCGTGGGGGCGCTTGACCTCGATATCCCCGGTGATGACCTTGTCGGCCCACGCGAGCGAGTCCTCGAGGAAGTTGAGGCTCGGGAAGATCGCGTCCGCGATGCCGAGCTCGGCGACCTGGGGCCCCTTGAGCATCCGGTTCTGCTTCAGCGGATTCTCGATGATGACCTTGAGCGCGTTCTCGATGCCGATGAGGTTCGGCAGGATGCTGGCGCCTCCCCAGCCCGGCACCAGGCCGAGGAAGGTCTCGGGGAGCGCGAAGGCCGGAACCGTGGCGTCGACCGTGCGGTAGTCGGAGTTCAGGCCGATCTCGACCCCGCCGCCGAGCGCGAGTCCGTTGTAGAACGTGAAGCTGGGCACGCCGAGCCTGCCGAGTGAGCCGAGCACCTCGTGGCCGAGTTGCGCGAGCTGCAGGGCAACCTCACGGCTGGGGATCGAGCCGACGTTGGAGAGGTCGGCACCCGCGGCGAAGTTGAAGCGCTTGCCGGTGATGGCGACCGCGTCGATGTCGTGCGACGATGCTCGCGCCCGGAGACGCGAGAGCACCTCCCCGAGCTCGGCGAGCGTCTCGGGCCCGAGCGTGTTCGGCCGCGTGTAGTCGTGGCCGTTGTCGAGCGTGATGAGCGCCAGCGTTCGGCCGCTCGGCAGGGTGACGTCGCGGACAAGCGAGTGCGTCACGACCTCGTCGGTGCTCATGGCGAGCAGGGGAGCGTAGCGTGCTCGGAGATCAGTTGCCATGGTGATCAGCGTCCCTTCTTGCCGAAGCCTCGGCGTGCGTGCGACTTGCCGTTCCAGTTGGGGTTCTCCCAGATGACGGTGCCGCCCTGTCCGAGGCCGACGCACATGGCGGTCAGGCCGAAGCGGACCTCTGGATGCTCTTCGAACTGCTTCGCGAGCTGGGTCATCAGGCGGACGCCGGATGAGGCGAGCGGGTGGCCGATCGCGATGGCGCCGCCGTACGGGTTCACCGATGGGTCGTCGTCATCGATGCCGTAGTGGTCGAGGAAGGACAGCACCTGCACGGCGAATGCCTCGTTCAACTCGAAGAGACCGATGTCGTCGATGGTCATGCCGGCCCGGGCGAGGGCCTTCTCCGTCGAGGGCACGGGTCCGAGGCCCATGACCTCGGGCTGGACGCCGGCGAACGCGAACGTGACCATGCGCATCTTGGGCTTGAGAGAGAACTCCTTGGCGGCGGCGCTCGATGCGATGATCGCGGCGGTCGCGCCGTCGTTCAGGCCGCTGGCGTTCCCAGCGGTCACTCGACCGTGCGGGCGGAAGGGCGTCTTCAGAGTGGAGAGCGTCTCCATGTTCGTCTCGGGCCGCAGCGTCTCGTCTCGAGTCGCGAGTCCCCAGCCAGCCTCGGACTCGATCGCCACGGGGATGAGGTCGGGCTGCAGCTGGCCGTTGTCGTACGCGGCGGCGGCCTTCTGCTGGCTGCGCATGGCGTAGCGGTCGCTGCGCTCGCGCGTGAGCTGCGGGAAGCGGTCGTGCAGGCGCTCTGCGGTCTTGCCCATGTTGAGGGCGTCACCGCTCACGAGCTGCTCGGCGACGAACCTCGGGTTCGGGTCGGCCCCGATGCCGAGCGGGTGCCGGCCCATGTGCTCGACGCCGCCGGCGATCGTGACGTCGTAGGCGCCGAAGCCGACGCCGGAGCCCATGGTCGTGACCGCCGTCATGGCGCCGGCGCACATCCGGTCGATGGCGAGACCCGGAACCGTGTTCGGGAGACCGGCGAGGATGGCGGTCGAGCGACCGAGGGTCAGGCCCTGGTCACCCTGCTGCGTGGTCGCCGCGATGGCGACGTCGTCGTAGCGGTCGTGTGGGATCTGCGGGTTCCGGTCGAGGAGCCCCTTGATCGCCTTGACGGCGAGGTCATCCGCACGGGTCTTCCAGTACATGCCCTTCTCGCCAGCACGTCCGAAGGGGGTCCGAACGCCGTCGATGAACAACACTTCTCGATTGGCCACACTGCCTCCAAGCATCTATTGACTCGGTCATCCTATGGATGCCCGCCTGATGGGAGGCCAATGCCTCGTGCGAAGCTACGAAGCCTCTCCGTCCGGAGCGGAAGTCAATTGGTCAGCTCCTACAAAAGCGGCGGCGATTCCCTGTGCGACCTCGCTGGTCTGCCACGGTCGAGCGCCCAGCTCGCGCAGGTGCTCGGCAACCGCGTCTGCCGAGATCGGCTGGCGCGGGTTCCAGGCCGCGCGCCTGAGCAGCTCGGGTGTCAGCAGGTTCTCGACCGGCATGTGGAGCTGCTCGGCGTGGGCCACGAGGAACTCACGAGCGAGCTTGAGGCGGCGGTCTGCCTCAGGGGCCCGCTGCTCCCACTGGCGGTGGTGCGGCATGCGGTCCGGGTCGCGCGGCGCCTGCGGTGGCAGCTCGTCCGTCGTGAGTCCGCGCTCGACGGCGCCCCACCAGCGATCGAGTTGCGTTCGGGATGCCCGCCCCGTGAACTCCTTCAGTCGCGCCAGCTCGCCACGCGTCCGGGGCATCGCCGTCGCAACGGCGGCAAGTGCGCGATCCGGGAAGAGGCGCCCAGGCGCGGTGTCGGAGCTTCTCGCCATCTCATCGCGCGAGAGCCAGAGCTCCCTCGCCACTGCAAGAGCCCGTGGACTGCGGAGCCGGCTGATGCCGCCGATCCGACGCCAGGCGTCTGGCTTCTTCACTCCCAGCTCACGCTGCAGGATATCGGCGAACTCTTCGCGAGCCGCTTCCAGCTTCCCGGCATCCACGAGCTCCTGCTGCAGCTGGTCACGGACGTCGATCAGCAGTTCCACGTCGAGCGCCGCGTAGGCGAGCCAGGTCTCGGGAAGCGGCCTCGTCGACCAGTCTGCCGCGGAGTGCGCCTTCTCGAGTGAGATGCCGAGGAGGCGCTCGATGACGGCGCCGAGCCCGACTCGCTCGTAGCCGAGCAGTCGCGCCGCGAGCTCCGTGTCGAAGATGAGCGTCGGGTCCAGCTCGAGTTCGCGCAGGCAGGGCAGGTCCTGGGTAGCCGCGTGGAAGATCCACTCCTCCTCGCCGATGATCTCCTGCAGGCGAGCAAGCGACCCCGTCGCGATCGGGTCGATCAGCAGCGTGCCGCTTCCGCGACGGAACAGCTGAACGAGGTAGGCACGCTCTGAGTACCGATACCCGGACGCGCGCTCGGCGTCCAGGGCGACCGGTCCTGTTCCAGCGACGAGCCTGTCGAGTCCCGCCCGCAGCTGGTCCTCTGTCTCGATCACGTCGAGTCCGCCTGCCTTCAGGCGGTCCGCGTCAAGCCCCATCTTTGGCCTTTCGAAGGTGCCGCAGGACCTGGACGCCGTCGTCTGCCTCGGCTTCGGGCGGCATGCCGGCGAGCAGGCACAGCAGCTCGCCCCACGCTTCGGCGTGAGCCGCGAGGTCGGTCTCGCGGGGTGTCCAGGATGCGCGCAGCTCGATCTGAGCGCCCTCTCCCTGGTCTTCGAGCTCACCGAAACCGCGACCGTTGATCGTCGTCGCCGTTCCGGAGGGATGCTCGAAGGCGGCGCCCCTGGATTCGAGGGCATCCATGAGCCAGGACCACGCGACAGGCGCGAGGAAGGGGTCGACGCCGATCTCGGGCTCCAGCGGCGCCTGTGCGAAGCAGACGACGCGGAACGCTCCGCGCCAGGCTTCCGGCTCGCTCTCGTCGTGGAGCAGGATGAACCTGCCGGTGCCGAGCTCTGAATGGCTGGCGTGGGCAGTTGGTCGCACGTCTCCGGAGAGAGCGAGCGATTCGGGGGCCAGGTTCGCTGGGGGACGGATCTCGCTCACCGTGAGGGCAGAGCGGAACTCGGCCGCACGGACCGCCTCTACGGCGGCCTCGAACTCCGGGGCAGATCGATGCAACGGGACAACCACGCGACGAGACTAGGCCTGGCCTCCAGCAACGCAGATCAGGCGCGCCGTAAGCGGCGCGCCAGCCGTTCGGCGTGTTCACGGGCGGTGTGCGCCATCATCGTCATGATGTGTGCCGCAAAACGTGCCTCGGCTGAGTCGACCGCGACTGCTGCGAAGTTCGCGGCGGCGACGCTCGGCGCAGTCGTCGTCGGCCTCGCCGCCATCGCCGGCACCGCGGCCACCATGGTTGCGCGCGCCGTCGTCACGCCACCCCGGCGCCGCCGGGACCCGGTGCGCCTGCTCCGCGTGGACAAGCAGGCGGGCACGGTCAGCCTCGCTCGCACCCCCGAGACGGCGGCACCCGGCCACTACAGTCTCGTCTTCGCTGCGGAGACGGGCCGGGCCAACGTCGGGGCCGTCGTCGACGAGTCGGAGCGCACGGTGACCAGGCGCTTCTGGGGCGAGCAGGGCGCGCAGCTCGAGCGCGTCCGGTCCGTTCGTCTCGCGTCGGCTCCGCAGCTCTGGGTGCGGGACCTCGATCTGCCGTGGCGCTGGGTCGACGTGCAGACCCCGCTCGGTGCGATGCCCGCCTGGCTGATCCCCGCGGCGCAGGCCAGCGATTCGTGGGCGATCCACGTGCACGGTCGGGGCGCCGTCATGACGGAGCCCCTGCGGGCTGTCCCGCTGTTTCGCGGTCGAGGCTGGAACTCGCTGGTGGTGAGCTACCGGAACGACGCGCTCGCGCCGCCATCGCCAGACGGGAAGTTCGGTCTCGGCGCGACGGAGTGGCGCGACGTCGAGTCCGCGATGGATTGGGCCGCCGAGCGCGGCGCGAAGCGGATCATCCTCGTCGGGTGGTCCATGGGTGGTGGAACCGTCGTGCAGGCGTCGCTCAATGCCCGCCACCGCGAGCTCGTCGCCGGCATCTTCCTGGAGTCGCCTGCGTTGAGCTGGCGCTCGATCCTCCGATACCAGGGTCGGGCCATGCGGCTTCCTCGGGCGGTGACGGCTCTCGGGGTCTGGCTCATCGGGAGTCCCTTCGCGCGCCCTCTGCTCGGCCTCGATGCGCCGATCCCGCTTGCCGAGCTCGAGATCCCGAGCCGGCTCGGGGAGCTACGCGTGCCCATCCTCTTGTTCCACTCCAGCGCTGACACCGTCGTGCCGGTCGAAGCGAGTCGAGAGGTGGCACGTCGCCGCCCCGACCTCGTCACCTACCGGGAATTCGAGCGTGCCTTGCACACGCGCCTCTGGAATGTCGACAGTGGTCGCTGGGAGCAGTCGCTCGACGAGTGGCTCGCGACGTTCTAGGACGCGAATCGGTCCCTAGGAGCGCTCCTCGACGGCGAAGCGCTCGAGCAGCTGCCTCTTCGCGCGCGCCTGCAGCGCGACCATTCCGCTGCGGCGGAGCGGGGAGACGAGGTCGGCCAGGCCGAGGACACTCGGGAGGTCCTCAGGGAGTCCGAGGAGCGCGGCTGGCTCTTGACCGTCGACGCCCTGCACGAGAGCCGCCGCGAAGCCGCGCGTCATCGGCGCGCCAGGCGGGACAGAGATACGCAGCCGGATGCGTGCGTCCCCGCTCAGCGAGACGTCGAGGTACACCGGCGACTGGCATTCGATGACGCGCTCGAACGCCTCGACCTCGGAGGCGTCGACAGGTGGGAGCTCGGCACCGATCTCGGCGAGGAGCTCGAGGCGATCGCGGGGGGAGACCTCGAGGAGCTCCTCACGGAGCAGCTCGAGCGGTTCAGGCAGCGTGACGTCGTGCATGTGACCACGGTACCGGCCCTCGATACGGGACGAACGGCGGGAGCGGCGGACGGTAAGATCGGTTGTGCCCGCACCGGGCATCTGTCACTGGAAAGTACGAGGACTCCGTGGGCGAAGGCCGCTTGCTGCACCTGACCGAACTCTCGCCGACCGTCACAGCGGCTGAGATGGTGAAGGACCTCGTGCCTCCCCGGCAGTTCGACGGTGCTCAGTTCTCGACGTATCGACCGGATCCCGAGTACCCCTCGCAGGCTGCCGCCGTCGAGGCGGGCGAGCGGTTCGCCGGGGTCAAGGCGGCCGCGGACTCCGGAGGCAAGGGGCTCTTCGGGTTCCTCAAGAAGGCACCACCGGTCAAGCCGGGCATCTACCTCGACGGCGGGTTCGGTGTCGGCAAGACGCACCTCCTCGCGTCCATCTGGCACGCGCACCCCGGGCGCAAGTACTTCGGCACGTTCATCGAGTACACGGCGCTGGTCGGAGCCCTCGGCTACGCAGAAGCCGTTCGCTCGCTCAAGGGCACGAGCCTCATCGCCATCGACGAGTTCGAGCTCGACGACCCGGGCGACACGATGGTCATGTCCCGGCTCCTCGGGGAGCTCGTGGACTCCGGCACGAGCGTCGCCGCGACGAGCAACACCCCGCCGAATGCGCTGGGCGAGGGACGCTTCGCCGCGTCCGACTTCCTCCGCGAGATCACGAAGCTCGCCGGCGTCTTCGACACGCTGCGCATCGACGGCACCGACTACCGACGGCGCGACATGTCCGGCCACGCGGCCGTCACCCCGGCCGAACGACTGGACGTGCTCGTCGATGAAGCGGTCGCCGACGGCAGGAGCGTCGCCTACGACAGCTTCGATGACCTCGTCCAGCACCTTGCGACCGTCCACCCCTCGAAGTACGTGCGCCTCGTCGAGAAGGTCGACCTCCTTGCACTCCGTGACGTGCATGAGCTCACCGATCAGGCCGAGGCGCTGCGGTTCGTCGCCTTCATCGACCGCGTCTACGACGCACAGATCCCCATCGCCGCCTCCGGTCTCGCTCTCGACCAGATCTTCGGGGGCGGAATGCTCGACGGCGGCTACCGGAAGAAGTACCTGCGCTGCGTGTCGCGCCTCATCGCCTCGACTGCCCAGGAGCAGACCGCCTCCGTCTGAGATCCCGCCGAACCGACCCGGCTCCGTTCCCGACACAGACTCGTAACACGCCGGGCCGCTCCGAAACATGATCGAAACGGCACCGCCCCACCAGCGACACGAGCCCCCAGCAGACTCGTTGCATCTCCCCACACCGTGTCACGACGACGCGTCCTCCAGGCCGCGGCACGGGTGGCGAAAGCGAGGATGCAATGGATACCGGTGGAACCGCGTGGCTGATGATCAGCGCAGCGCTTGTGCTCTTCATGACACCAGGACTCGCCCTCTTCTACGGCGGCATGGTCAAGGAGAAGAGCGTCGTGAGCATGATGATGCTCTCGTTCGGGGCGCTCGGCCTCGTCGCCGTGCTGTGGATTCTGTACGGCTACAACATGTCGTCCGTGTCGGGCGACTCCTTCTTCCAGTTCGCTGGGGATCCGCTCTCTGACTTCGCACTGACCAATCTCATCCAGGACAGCAACGCGACGGCCGGTGCGGCCTACGGCGGCACGTTCGCCATCATCACGACCGCCCTGATCTCCGGGGCCATCGCGGACCGCGCCAAGTTCGGTTCCTGGATGCTCTTCGCCGGCATCTTCGCCACGTTCGTCTACTTCCCCGTCGCAGCGTGGGTCTGGGGCGGCGGCTGGATCATGCAGCTCGGCGCTCAGCTCGGCTTCGAGGGCATCGAGGTCATTGACTACGCAGGTGGAACCGCCGTGCACATCAACGCAGGAGCGGCAGCACTCGCACTCGCACTGGTCCTCGGCAAGCGCGTCGGCTTCGCGAAGGGCATCACGCAGCCCCACAACGTGCCACTCGTGCTCCTGGGCACGGCGATCCTGTGGTTCGGGTGGTTCGGCTTCAACGTCGGCGCCGCATGGGGCGACCTCGGCGGCTCGGAATTCCCCGGCCCCGGACTGCTCTTCATCAACACGATCGCCGCTCCCGCCGCGGGCATCCTCGGCTGGATCATGGTCGAGAAGCTGCGCAACGGCAAGGCGACGTCCATCGGCGCCGCATCCGGTGCCATCGCGGGCCTCGTCGCCATCACGCCGGCGTGCGCCGTGCTGACGCCGGGCTGGGCGCTCCTCCTCGGCCTCGTCTCCGGCGGCCTCTGCGCGTTCGCCATTGAGCTGAAGTTCAAGCTCGGTTTCGATGACTCGCTCGACGTCGTCGGTCTGCACCTCGTCGGCGGTCTCGTCGGATCCATCTGGCCTGGTCTCTTCGCCTTCGACACCGGCCTCTTCACCGGCGGCGGAGTCGAGCAGCTCATCGTCCAGCTCATCGCATCGCTCGGTGTCCTCCTCTACTCCTTCGGTGTGAGCTTCCTCGTGGCCTGGGCCATCCAGAAGACCATCGGCTTCCGGGTGCGCCACGAGGATGAAGTGGCCGGCGTCGACGTGGTCGTGCACGGCGAGACCGGTTACGCGCTGTCCCGCTGATCACGCGGACGGCCTTCGGGGGCCGTGCATCCACTCTCCTGTGGATGCACGGCCCCCGTTCTCATGCGCCGCCACCCAGGAGGGGCGTTCGGGAACCGATACGGTTGACCCATGAGTGCCCCCGTGATCGCTGCAATCGTCGCCGTGGTCCTCGCGATCATCGGCATCATCGGCATCATCGTGCCGGTGCTGCCCGGCAGCATCACCATCGTCATCGGCTTCCTCGTGTGGGCGATCTTCGCTGGCACCTGGCCCGTCTGGGTTGCCTTCGGGGTCGGGGCGGCGCTGCTCATCACCGGCATGATCATCGGCTGGGTGCTCACGGGGCGCGGGCTCAAGAAGAAACAGGTCCCGAACCGCTCGGTGCTCATCGGCCTCGCAGCCGGCATCGTCGGCCTGTTCGTGCTCCCGGCGTTCGGCCTTCCGATCGGCTTCGCGGTCGGCCTCGTGGCCTCTGAGTATGCACGGGTACGCGAGTTCCACGAGGCCCTGGACTCGAGCTGGACCGCGGTCAAGGCGCTTGGGCTCGGCATGGTCATCGAGCTCATGTGCGCGCTGGTCGCCACGACCATCCTCGCGCTGTCGATCTTCATCCAGTTCGTCTGGCTCTGAGTTTCCTGAGCGACCCGGGCAGTTCTGACTTCGACTTTCGGCGGGATCGTCTTACTCTTAGGGAAGCTGTGCGCGGAATGCGCGCCACAGCAGAACGTCGTAGAGGAGCCGTATGTCGAACGGGGAGACCTCGAACGCCATACTGGCGTTCGTCAAGAAGCGCCCGGGTGAGCTCGCCGCCGCGACGATGAGCGTCATTGCCGTGGGGGCGGTCGTTGCTGCCCTGACGGTCACGAACGGCCAGGGGGGCGACGTCGCGGCGCCCGTCGAGACCGTGGCCGTCCCTGCGACGACGAGCGCTACCGTGGCGAGTGCCAGCTCCAGTGACGTCGTCAACCTGCACATGCTGGCCCAGCCGCTCGCGAGCCTTCCGTCTGAGCGGGTCGGAACGGCCGAGAAGGCTGCGTTGGAAGATGCCCTCGGCCAGGTCAAGGATGCGCTGAGTTCGACGTCGTCAGCGTCGAACGCGCTGCAGACCTCCTACACCGCCCTGCAGAACGCCGTGGGCGGCATGGCGACGAGCACGCTCGCCCTCGGCCAAGAGCACCGCCTTCAAGTCACGCTGGCTTCGGCAGACATCCTGACCGCGTACGACGCCGCACTCATCGAGCTGGCGGATGCGGCCGATGATCGCGCGCGCACGACGGGGATCTCGTCGGTCGTTCGCCAGGCGACTGCAGCGCAGAGCTCGCACAGCGCGGCGGTCGACACGCAACAGGGTGAGGACACGAGCGTTCCCGAGCAGCCCGTCGACGACTCGGGTGTCGACGGCCCCACGCAGGCACCCGCGCCCGCAGACCCGACCACGCCGACTCTGACCTCGCAGCCGGTTCCGGACGGGGCCGGAGGCAGCACGACGCCACCCGCGCCTGTGGAGACGCCAGAGCCCACTCAGCCGCCAGTCCCAGATCCCACCGACGAGCCCGTCGAGCCGCAGCCGACGAGTGAGCCCACTCCGTCCGAGCAGTCCGGGAGCGACTCCGGACCGTGATCGCGGGCTGCGGTCCTGACGTCTGATGACCGGCCGTGAAGCAATTGCGCTTCACGGCCGGTCATCTCAGTTGAGGCGATTCTGCGCGCGCCCCTGATGATCAGGTCAGGCGCGGTCGATGCGGAGCCTCAGCAGGAATGCAAGCGCACCCGCAAGGAGCGCGGCACCGGCCGTGATGGGCAGGAGGGCGCTGAGTTCGACGCCGGTGGTGGCCAGCTGCTGTCCGTCGGCGTCCGGGGCCCCGGGACTGGTCGGCTGGCTGGTCGTCGGGCCGCCCGCGGCCGGTGGGTTCGCGCTCGCCGAGGGCGACGTTCCTGGCACGGTCCCGTCGGTCTGCGTGGGTTCGGGAGTCATTGTCGCCGTCGGCGTCGGCGCCACGGAGAAGTCGAGGCCGATCAGGAAGGGATTGTGGTCGGACGACCGGTAGACGTCATCCGTGTAGAGCTGGGTGACGTTGGAGTTGAAGCGGCTGTACTCGGTGCCGACCTGCTCATACGCGTTGATCGTCCACACGTCGGCGCCCGTCACTGCTTCGGCCGCTGCGCCGCTCGCGAGGATGTGATCGAGTGAGCCGACGGTGCCGCCGAAGCTGTACGAGTACTCGGTGCCTGTAGAGCCGGGCTCGCCAGCCGTCCGGTTGCGCGAGTCCCCGAGGTTCTCGTAGCCGGCGTCCTCGAGCACCCGCATGGGCTCCTCCTGCGAGTAGCTGTTGAAGTCGCCGGTGAGGAACAGCAGGTCCGTGCCGTGCTCGGCGCGTTGCGCTTCCGTGAAGTCGGCGAGCGCCTGAGCCTGCCGTGTCCGGTCGCCGTTCCACCCGCCGACGGCCCCAGCGGGCCCGGCGATATCGTCCTCGTTCGCGTTGTCGCCCTCGCCGGAGCCGCCCTTCGACTTGAAGTGGTTGGCGACCACGATGAAGTCGGTGTCCGTCGCGGGATCCGAGAACGTCTGCGCGAGCGGAGCGCGTCCGTTGATGAACGCGGGGTCGTCGAGGATGCTCGAGGACCCGCTCAGCCCGACCGTCGCGGGCTGGTAGATGAAGGCGGTGCGGATGACGTCGTCACCCGTAGCCGGGATGTCCGCGGGCGAGGGGACGTGCGCCCACCGGTCCGCGCCGGCCGCGGCGTTGAGCGCGTCCACGAGATCCACGAGCGCCGCATCGCGATCCTTGCCGAAGTCCGAGGAGTCCTCGATCTCCTCGAGCGCGACGATGTCGGCGTCGAGCTGGTTGATCGCGGCGACGATCTTCGACTCCTGCCGCCCCAGGTTCTCGGCGTCCCAGGCACCGCGCGGAAGGCATCCGTTCGCGCTGATGGGGTTGCCCTCACGGTCGGTGTAGCTCTGGCTTGCGTCGCAGGAGTCGACGCCGAGGCTCGTGAAGTAGTTGAGCACGTTGAACGTGCCGATCTGCAGGCTGCCACCGACGGAGTCCGGGCCGGCCTCTCGCACGTCGGAGAAGGTGACGGGTGCATCTTCCGTGCCCGTGAGGGTCGTCGTCGGCTGGAAGCGGTAGCTGTCGAAGGAGTAGTGAACGACGACGGGTTCGCTGAAGGTCGCCGTCGCGCCGACGGTGACGGGGGTCTCGATACTCAGGTAGGGAAGCGGGATGTTCGCGTTGACCATGCTGCCGCCTTCGCGTCGCAGGAAGTCCGTCGAAGCGCCGTCGTCGAGGATGACGCTGTGAGCGGCGTTGTACTCGGCCTGCGCGACCACCTCGGGACTGCCCGGGGCTCCGACCTCGGTCGGCGTCACGAGCAGTCGCTCTCCGACGGAGAGCCCCACCTCGCCGTACTGGTTGAGCGCGTAGTTCTCCGAGACACGGTAGGTGCCGGTCGGCGCGAGCAGCATCCCCTCGTAGCGTTCCCGCTCCTCCTCGGTCTCCGGCCATTCGATCGCGACGGGCTCGACGACGTGCTCCGGTCGGACTTCGAGCTGCTCGACTCCGCTCGCGCTGATCTGGGTGGACTCGAAGCGCTCGCCGACTCGCCCGGTGACCGCGACTCGGTCGCCGATGCTGACCGTGGCGGCAGCGGCAGGGCCGTAGACGAAGACCCCGGTCGAGGCGCTGTGGGTCGTCGGGTCTGTGACCCCTGACGTCTGGATGTTGAAGCCACCGAGCCCGCCTTCGGCGTAGACCGCCGTCACGACGCCCTCGGTGGTGACCGTCTGGTCGACGAGCGGTGTTTCGGCCCCCGTGCCCTGGATCTCCGCGATCGACACGAGCGCCGCCTCCGGCGGGACGGTCGGAACCGCGGTCGTCGTCGGCGCTGGGGTCGTCGTCGGCGCTGGGGTCGTCGTCGGCGCTGGGGTCGCGGTCGAGCCACCTGCGGAGTTATCCGGCGTCGGCGCCGCCGCGACGAAGTCGGCCGCGTTCTCGTCGGTGTCGACTCCCGCAGCGGCGCGCTGGGCGCTGAGCGCATTGCCGAGCTCCGGCGCGGGGGCGGCACCCTCGAAGGCGCTCGCGCTCCCGTAGCCGAGGAGGTCGACGACGCCGACCGCATCCACGGCCGCGCCCGCGGGGAGCGTGACCGCTTCGGCCGTGTCGGCGAGGGCGACGATGCCTCCGCGCGCGCCCATCGCGATCTCCCCGCTCGCATCCGGCACCGGGAGCTCACCGGTCAGCGAGTTGCCGGCCGAGAGGGCGACCAGGTAGTGCGAGGACGGTGCGACGGTGCCCGAGAGCTCTGCCACGCCGCCGAGATTGCCGCCCGCGGAGAAGTACTGAACTGACCAGCCATCGACGCTGATCGCAGCCGGGCCCGGGTTGTAGAGCTCCACGAAGTCGTTCGAGTACAGCGAGCCGGAGTTGCCCCCGCCCCCGTATGCCTCGTTGATCACGAGCTCGGTTCCGCTGGGAGCAGCGTCGGTCGGGGGAGCGGCTGCGACGAGCAGGCCGCCTCCGGTGAGCGTCGTCGCGGCTCCCACCGCGAGGAGCTTCTGCCAAGGTCGTGTCACGTGCGTCCTCCTGGGGCGTGCGTCTCTGACGGGATCGCCGTCACCGTACCCGCACCGTCTCGCGGGGGGACTTCCCGCACGTAAACACCCGGTGAACTGGAGGACGTCTCAGGCGCTCTTCCGCTCTTTCGCTGGCGCTGCCTTCTTCGTCGCCGTCTTCGTGTCAGCGGCCTTCTTCGTGGCCGACTTCGTCTCGCTCTTCGCGGTCTTCCTGGGAGCGCTCTTCGTCGCCCCGGTCTTCTTTGGCGAAGGCTTCTTCGACGTCGAGTTCTTCGACGTGCGCTTCTTCGCCGCCGTCTTCCCCGAGGAGGTCTTGCTCGCGCCCGCCTTGTCGTCCTTGGTGTCGCCCTGCTTCCCTGCGGCCTGACCCGACGGCGTCCTCCGCCCCTTGTCGATGCTCCGGCGGAGTGCGTCCATGAGGTCGATGACCTCGCCGCCCGCTTCGTCGTCGTCCTCGGGCTCGCCGAACGTCGCGGCGGTGTCGAGTGCGTCGCCCTCCGCGAGCTTCGCGTCGATGAGCTGCTGCAGCTGCTCCTGGTAGTCGTCGGTGAAACGGTCGGGCGCGAAGTCTGCCGCGAACGAGTCGACGAGCGATGCAGACATCTTCAGCTCCTTCGCCGAGATCCTCACCCGTTCATCGAGGGATGCGAAGTTCGCCTCCCTGACCTCGTCGTCCCAGAGGAGCGACTGGAGCATGAGCACGTCACCGCGTGTCCGCAGCGCTCCGAGCCGAGACTTCTGCCGGAGCGAGAAGTGCACGATCGCGGTTCGGTCCGTCTTCTCGAGGGTCTTCCGAAGCAGCACGTAGGCCTTCGGCGATTTCGAGTCTGGCTCGAGGAAATAGCTGCGATCGAACATGATCGGGTCGAGCTGGTCGCTCGGCACGAACTCGACGACGTCGATCTCACGGCTTCGCTCTTCCGGCAGCGAGCTGAGGTCGTCCTCGGTGAGCACCACCGTCCGGTCCTCGTCGGCGTAGGCCTTGTCGATGTGCTCGTAGTCGACCACCTTCCCGCAGATCTCGCAGCGTCGCTGATAGCGGATGCGCCCGCCGTCCTTGTCGTGCACCTGGTGCAGGCGCACGTCGTGGTCCTCCGTCGCGCTGTACAGCTTCACTGGGACATTGACGAGGCCGAATGCGATGGAGCCCTTCCAGATGGATCTCATGCTGCAAGTACATCGGACGCGGGAGTTCGGGAGCCGAGTCGACGCTGAGTGTTCACCGGTGATCGCCTCAGGCTCGGGGTGCATCCTGGGCGGATGGTGACCCCGAAGCAGACGGTGACGGTTGATGGCCACCGTGTGACGCTCACGAATCTCGACAAGGTGCTCTACCCGGAGACCGGCACCACGAAGGCCGAGGTGCTCGCGTACTACGCGGAGATCGCTCCGTTCCTGCTGCCGCACGTGCGGGAGCGTCCCGTGACCCGCAAACGCTGGGTCGACGGTGTCGGGACCGCCGAGCACCCCGGCAAGGTCTTCTTCCAGAAGAACCTCGAGGCCAGCGCGCCGGCCTGGGTGCCGCGGGAGGGGATGGAGCACCGGGAGCACCGCAACGAGTACCCCATCGTGCGGGATATCGCGACGCTCACCTGGCTCGCGCAGGTCGCCGCCCTCGAGCTGCATGTCCCTCAGTGGCGTTTCGGTCCGGGCGGAACGCCGATGAACCCCGACCGCCTGGTCCTGGACCTCGACCCGGGCGAGGGCGCCGGCCTCGTCGAATGCGCCGAGGTGGCGCGACTCGCTCGTCGGATCCTGCAGGGCATGGACCTCGACCCCGTCCCGGTGACGAGCGGCAGCAAGGGCATCCACCTGTACGCAGCCCTCGACGGAGCGCACACCTCTGATGAGGTGTCGCAGGTTGCGCACGAGCTCGCGAGGTCGCTGGAGGCCGACTACCCGGACCTCATCGTGAGCGACATGAAGAAGACTCTGCGGGCGGGCAAGGTGCTCGTCGACTGGAGCCAAAACAACGCGTCGAAGACGACCATCGCTCCGTACTCCCTCCGCGGACGCGCGCGGCCGACCGTGGCCGTCCCACGTACCTGGCGCGAGCTCGCGTCACCGCAGCTGCGCCACCTCGAGTACGACGAGGTGCTGACACGGATGCGCACCCGGCTGGACCCGCTCGCTCCCGTCGCCGAGGCCGCCAGGGAGGACCGGCTGAAGCGCTACCGGTCCATGCGCGATGCGTCCAAGACCAACGAGCCGGTGCCGGCGGCTGCCCCGCCTTCCTCATCCGGCCGTACCTTCGTCATCCAGGAGCACCACGCGAGACGGCTCCACTACGACTTCCGGCTCGAGCACGATGGCGTGCTGGTCTCCTGGGCTGTGCCCAAGGGCATTCCAGCGGATACGAAGAAGAACCACCTGGCGGTGCAGACCGAGGACCACCCCCTGGAGTACGGCACCTTCGAGGGCACGATCCCGAAGGGCGAGTACGGGGCCGGTGAGGTGTACATCTGGGACGCGGGGACCTACGAGCTCGAGAAATGGCGCGAGGGCGAGGAGGTGATCGTCACCTTGCACGGCCAGGCCGCCGGAGGCTTCGGGGAGCCGACGCGGGTTGCGCTCATCCACACGCGGGGGAGCGGTGATGACAAGAGCAACTGGCTGCTGCACCGGATGTCAGCCGAGAAGTCGCCGAGGACGGGTGCGACAGCGTCACACCGCACCACGAGGCGGACCGGGCGCTCCAAGCCCTCGATCCCACCCATGCTCGCGACCTCGCGTAACACGAGCGTCTTCGACGACGAGGGTGACTGGGCGTTCGAGATGAAATGGGACGGCATCCGCATCGTGGCATCCGTCGAGCCCGCCGGGCCACGGCTGCTGACGAGGAACGGCAATGACGTGACGGCTGCGTACCCGGAGGTCGCCGATGCACTGCGCGCGAGCCTGAGCGGGCGGGTGGCGGTTCTGGACGGCGAGGTCGTGGCGTTGGACCGCCGGGGACGCCCTGACTTCGGCCGGCTCCAGTCGAGGATGGGCTTGCGCGCACCGCGCGACGTCGAGCGGGCGGCCGCGGAGGTGCCCGTGCACTACTTCGTCTTCGACCTGCTCGAAGCTGACGGCGAGAGCCTGATCGATCGACCGTACGAGGAGCGGCGCGACCTGCTAGTCGGGTACGTGCGCGAGCATCGCGGGCTGCGTGTTCCTCCGGTCGTCGAAGGCGACGCGAAGCTGGCGCTGACGAGCAGCGCTGAGCTCGGGCTGGAGGGCATCGTGGCGAAGCGGCGAGACAGCGTCTACCGTCCGGGCCGCCGTTCCGAGAGCTGGGTCAAGGTCAAGCACCACAGGTCCCAGGAAGTTGTCGTCGGGGGATGGCGTCCCGGACGGGGACGACGTGCCGACAGCATCGGCTCGTTGCTGCTCGGCGTCCCAGGCCCGGACGGACTCCGCTACGTGGGCCGTGTCGGCACAGGATTCACCGACCGACAGCTCGAACGGACCGCCCAGGAGCTGGCGTCCCGCGAGCGTGACACGCCGCCGTTCACCGACATCCCTGCGGCGGATGCGCGGGGTGCGGTCTGGGTGGAACCGGAGCTGGTCGGGGAGGTCGAGTTCGCAGAATGGACCGCCGGTGGCCGCCTCAGGCAGCCGAGCTGGCGCGGATGGCGCCCCGACAAGTCACCGGCGGAGGTCAGCCTCGAGTGAGCCCGAGGGGCTTGCGTCCCAAGCGCGCCGCGCGCGCTGGAGGCCGGGGCACCAGCGCGACCCGGCCTCCGATACTGCGGTTCAGCCGTTGACACCTGCGGGCGGGACGGTGTCGTCACGGTGCTGCGCCGCGTCATCGCGGACCTGCGTGGGCGGCTGGTCCGGGCGTTCCCGGTTGGGCTCACCCGTGCCGAGGCCCTGGATCGATTCTGCTTCGAGCCGCTCGTTGGTCTCGTCGAGGGTGGCGTCTTCGTCGTGGTCGGGGGTTGCATGCTGTTCTGTCATGCTCCGACCGTACGCACGCCAGCCGAGACGAAGGTGAGTGCCCGGCGCTGCCTCGCTCGAACGCGCGCATCCGTTCACACGCAGCGCCTAAGGTGCTGTTGCAGAATCTGACGCGTCTGACCACGAGGAGACCTCTGCCTATGACGAGCATCCGGCCCGCGCCGCCAGCCCACGCCCGATCCGCGTCTCCACGCCGACGGCGGTCGATGGGAAACGCGGTCCTCGGGGTGCTCGGCACGACACTCGTCCTCGCCGGGGCTGTCATCCTGACGATGTCTCTCTTGACGCCGACGACCGTGGAACGCGGGTACGGGCAGGTGAAAGCCGCAGTGAACGACGTCGCCGCGGAGGTGCAGCTCCCCGCGGTCCGGCTCGGGGTCGAAGGCGGCCAGGAGGAACTCGACGTGTGCGACGGATCATTCATCGAGATGACCAGCTACCGCAACACCGTCGAAGTTCCGGCCGTGTACGCGGCGCACAACAACTGCGGGGGAGACATCGTCCTGAACTGGGCGGTCGGGACGCAGTTCGAGGTCGAGGGGCAGCCGGGCACGTTCGAGGTCGTCGACGTGCGGCACACGGCGAAGCACTGGGAGACGACGGAATCACTGATCGGACTGCAGGGGGACTTCGCACTGCAGTCGTGCTTCTACGGCGAGGATCGCATGCAGTTCGTCGGCATCAGACCGGTGGCCGGTTGACGTCACCCGCCTGGGCCCTACAGAGGTGACGACTGAAAAGCAAGAGCGGGTCATCTCGTTATGTCCTGACCTACTCTTCAGGCATGATCACCGCACGAGCAAGGGCGCTCCTGGAGTTCGAGGCAGCTCACCCTGGCCGCGACCGTCCGAAGCTCGACAGGATCCGGCAGCTCGGCCTCACTCCGGAGGGGTATGAGGCCAGGCTCGAGGTGCTCGTCGCCGACGTCGACGTCATGGCCGAATACCCCGAGCTCGTCTATCGCTACTGGAACCAGCGCCGCGATCGCGCGCCCGGCCCTGAAGTCAGGTCCCGTATGCGCTAGGCGCTTGTGGTGACGCTCGCCCAGTCGGCGAGGTCGGCCTCCGCTCGGTAGGTCGCCGTCAGGAAGTCCTGGACCAGCGCATCGGGGTCGGCCGCCTCGCGAACGACTTCGTACGGCAGGAGGTACTCGCCGAGGGCCTCGTCCCAGTAGGCCCCCTCCGGCACTCGCGTGTCCGCGAACCCGACGGGAGCGGGGTAGGCATACGAGTAGTAGGCGCCCTCGCGCCCGCCACCTGGCCAGAACCCGGCGCTCGAGATCTCGTGCGAGTACCCCTCGATCATGACCTCGTTGGGGCAGTTCGGGGCGCCGCCCGGGTGCCGCGGCGCTTCGCGGCCGGAGAAGCGCGTCACGGCGAGATCCATGGCTCCCCAGAAGAAGTGCACGGGGCTCACCTTCCCGGTGAATGCTGCGCGGAACCGCGAGAGCGCCCGGTCCGCGTCGACGAGCTGTCGCCAGAACGCGTGGGCCGCGTCGCGGTCGTAGCTGGCGTGCCGTGTGTCCTCGGCGAAGGGGATCGCGACCTCCACCTCATTCGGAGCGCCGTGGATGCGCGGGTGGAGGTTGAGCTCTCCCAGCAAGGCTAACAGGCGGGACGAGAAGTCGGCGACGGACATCGGCTCGAGGTGCAGCACTCGCTCCCCGCCGTCGCTGTGCCGGCTGACGACACGGTGCTCCACGAAGTCGAACTCGATGTCGAAGATCGCGTCGCCGTGCGATTGCGTGCCCGTCCCGAGCCCGCGAGGAGTGACGTGCAGGGTCACGTTCCACCAGTGGTTGACGTGCGGCGTGCTGACCATGCGGATCTTCCCCACGATCTGCAGCCAGCGGTGCAGGGTGTCGCGGGTGTCGGTCCAGCTGTCCACGGCGAGGATCGGTCGAGTCGTCACATGCTGACGATAGCGGAATGGGCCTCGAGCTGGGTCACTCCCAGGGAACCTCGCGCATTGACTCCAGGTCGACGAGTCGCCCGCCGGCGATCACCGCAGACCGGTCCACGCGGCGCACGAGCGCATCCATCGCATTCTCCGCGTCGAGCAGCACGATGTCTGCCCGGTCGCCGACCCGGAGGTCGTGTGACTCGTCGGTCGCGCACCAGGCGCCGTCGCTCGAGGCGAGCTGGACGATCCGGGTGAGGTCCTCGTCCCTGACGAGCCCAGATGAGCGGCCGTACTGCCAGGCGATGCCGAGGATATCGCCGTCGCCGTACGGGCTCCACAGGTCCCGGATGCCGTCGGTACCGAACCCGAACCGGACTCCAGCCGCATCCAGCTCGTGCAGGGGCAGCTGGCGCATCCGCACGGGAGCGACCGTCGTCATGCTGACGCCCAGCTCGCCCATGCGCTGGAGGAGGTCGCGCCGCCGCTCGGCGTCGACGTCGACGAGCGCGAATCCGTGGGCGATGTTCACGAGGCCGGCCGGCAACCCGTCGCGCTCGACCCGGTCGAGGATGAGGTCGAACTCGAACGCGCCGAGGTCTCCCGGCTCGTGCAGGTGGATGTCGAGTCCGCAGCCGTGGCGCGATGCGATGTCGAAGAGACCGTCCAGCTGTCCGACCGGGTCCCGGTCGATGAGCGCTGGGTCGAGGCCCCCGATGTGCTCGGCCCCGTCCGCGGCGGCTCTCTCGAGCAGCTCGAGGACGCCGAGTCTGCGCAGCACGCCGTCCTGCGGGAACGCCACGATCGAGAGTTCGATGGCGCCGTCCAGGCGTTGAGCTCCAGACGGCTTCCATCTTGTTGCCGAGAGCACTGGAGGGGAACGGGGTAGATCCGGGAGCAAGGAGGCAAATGCGTTTCGGAGTCATGCGAACCAATATGAACGTTAGGTGTCAGCTGGCGAGTTGCTTTCCAGAGCGCGGGCTCAACGGCAGACTTGGTGGGATGGGACTCCCTGATTCAGTTGCGTCTCGCCCATTCCCGGGTTCATCGGGACGGGTCTTCCTCGTGTTCCTGCGGCTCGGGTTGACGTCGTTTGGCGGGCCGGTCGCTCACCTCGGCTATTTCCGCACCGAGTTCGTCGAGCGGCGAGGATGGCTCAGTGACCGCGCCTACGCGGATCTCGTCGCCCTGTGCCAGTTCCTGCCCGGGCCGGCGTCGAGTCAGGTCGGCATGGCGATCGGCCTGCAGCGCGCCGGTATCCTCGGCATGCTCGCCGCCTGGGCCGGCTTCACGCTCCCCTCAGCCATGCTGCTTTTCGCTTTCGCGCTCGGTATCGGCGCGAGCGGGGATCTCTCGCAGGCGGGCTGGGTACTCGGTTTGAAGGCGGCTGCGGTCGCGGTAGTCGCCCACGCTGTGCTCGCCATGGCAAGATCGCTCACCCCCGATGCTCGTCGCGCGACGATCGCGGTCGCGGTCATGGTGCTCGTGCTGCTCGTGCCGGGCCCGCTCGCGATGCTTGGTGCCATGATCGCCGCGGGCATCGCCGGGTTGCTGTTCCTTGCGCGCACCGCGCACACCGGGGCACCCGCCAGGACTGAGGATCGATTTCCGGTGCGCCTGCACCGGGGCGTCTCGATCGGCTGCCTGATCGCGTTCGCCCTGCTGCTGGTGACCCTCCCGATCCTCGCAACAGCGACAGGAGATGCGGCACTCAGTCTGTTCGACCTCTTCTACCGTGCGGGCTCGTTCGTGTTCGGGGGCGGCCATGTCGTGCTGCCGCTCCTGCAGGCGGAGACGGTGCAGACAGGGCTCGCAGAGCCCGGCGCGTTCCTGGCCGGGTACGGAGCCGCGCAGGCGGTGCCTGGTCCGTTGTTCACGTTCTCCGCTTTCCTTGGCGCGGTCACGACGAGCGGCCCCTCGGGGGCGCTCGGAGCATCGATCGCCCTCGTCGCGATCTTCCTCCCCTCGGCCCTCCTCATCATCGGCGTACTGCCGCTCTGGAATCGGCTGCGCCGAGCCCCGAGGGTGCAGCGAGCGCTGAAGGGCGTGAATGCGGGAGTCGTCGGCCTGCTCGCGGCGGCCCTGTACGATCCGGTGTTCACCGAGGGCGTCACCGGACCGCTCTCTCTCGTAATCGTCGCAGTGGCATTCGTCGCACTGACCGCGTGGAAGGCTCCCGCCTGGGCGGTGGTGCTGGGAGCTGCTGGGCTGGGGGCGCTGCTGCTCTGAACCACGCCCTCGGCCGAGACCGAAGCATGCTGAGGCAAGGCCCGCCTGCGATGCGCCGACGCCCGCGATCTGGGAAGCTTGCAGCGTGAGACGAGTTTCTGCCGCAGCCAGGGCGTATCCGCTGGTGTTCGCGACCCTGCTGATCGCGATGGTCGGCCTGATCCTGCTCACCACCCCTGCCCGAGAAACCGCCCCGTGGATCGTCGGCGCGTATGCGCTGGCGATCGCAGCGTGGGAGGCGGTCGGCATGATCCGCCAGCTCCTCAAAGGCCACGCCGGGCTCGACATCCTCGCGGTCACCGCGATCACTGCGGCTGTGCTCGTCGGTGAGCCGTGGGCCGCGCTCGTGGTCGTGCTCATGCTCACCGGCGGCGCGGCCCTCGAAGACTACGCTGAGAACCGCTCCAAGCGCGAGCTCACCGCGCTGCTGCGCAAAGCCCCGCAGCAGGCCACCAGGCTGCTGCGCGACGAGGCCGCCCCGGCGGGCCGCTCAACCCTCGAGGCGGTCGCCGAGGACGTGCCGGTCGAAGCCGTCGAGGTCGGCGATCTGCTGCTTGTACGGCCCGGCGCGCTCGTACCGGTCGACGCGGTGCTCGTGTCAGAGCATGCTGTGCTCGATGAATCCTCGCTCACGGGTGAGAGCCTGCCGGTCGAGCGCGTGGCGGGCGAGCGCGTCTCCAGCGGAGTGGTGAACGGTGCGAGTGCGGTCACGATGCGGGCTGTCGCGCTCGCCTCAGACAGCGAGTACCAGCAGATCGTGCGTCTGGTCGAGCAGGCCGCGGGCAGCAAGGCGAAAGTGGTGCGGCTCGCCGATCGCTATGCGGTGCCGTTCACGGTACTCTCGCTCGTCATCGCGGGCGTTGCATGGGTGGCCAGCGGGGAGGCGGTCAGATTCGCCGAGGTGCTGGTGGTCGCAACGCCGTGCCCCCTGCTGATCGCCGCACCGGTCGCGTTCCTCGGCGGCATGAGCCGGGCTGCGCGCTTCGGGCTTATCGTGAAGGGCGGCGGCACTCTCGAACAGCTCTCGCGGGTACGCTCCGCGGCGTTCGACAAGACCGGCACCATCACGACCGGGCGGCCCGTGCTCGAACGCATCCTTGCTGAGCCCGGCTTCGACGAGATGAGCGTGCTCCGGTTCGCCGCATCGGCCGAGGTGTACTCGTCCCACGTGCTCGCAGAATCGGTCGTCGCGGCGGCCAAGCAGCACGGATATCCGCTGCTGGAAGTGCTCGGAGCCGAGGAGATCGCCACCAACGGCGTGGCCGCGCAGTTCGCGTCCGACAGCACAAACGGTGCGGTGGCGACGGTACGGGTAGGCAAGCCCTCCTGGCTCCGCGAGTTCGCCCCGACCCTCGCGCTCGCCCCGCTGGAGCCCGGGGAGCTCGCGATCTACGTCGCCGTCGACGACCGCTTCGCGGGCGCGATCGTGATGCGCGACCAGACGCGGGACGAGGCTGCGCAGGCGCTCCACGAGCTGCACGGGCTCGGGATCGAACGCACGCTCATGGTCACCGGCGACGTGGCGACCACTGCCGAGCCGATCGCCGCGAGCCTCGGCATCGACGAGGTGCACGCCGAGTGCCGGCCCTCCGACAAAGTACGCATCGTGAGCACGGTGCAGCCCAGGCCGCTCATCATGGTCGGCGACGGCCTCAACGACGCCCCGGTGCTCGCCGCTGCCGATATCGGTTTCGCGATGGGGGCTCGGGGCGCGACCGCCGCGAGCGAGTCCGCCGACATTGTGAACCGGTACGACACCCTCGCTTCCCTCCCCCTGGCGGTACGCGTGGGAAAGGACACGGTGCGGATCGCTCTCCAGAGCATCTGGCTCGGCATCATCATCAGCGTGGGTCTCATGCTCGTCGCAGCGTTCGGGTTCCTTCCCGCGTTGATCGGGGCCTGGCTCCAAGAAGTCGTCGACCTCGTCGCGATCCTGGGCGCGCTGCGCGCCGTCGGCCCGCGCGCCGAGCGCAAACTCAAGGCGTCGCGAGCCAACGCAGACGGCGCACAGCGCACACCGCTGACAGGCCGAGCGAGCCAGCGAACCCACTGAGAATCACTATGGAGGCACCGAGCCATGGCTAGAAAAACAGCACCCCAAGCCCATCCCGGCGAACCTCACGACCGGGGCACCGGCCAGCGACTCAACTGGCTGCGCGCCGGGGTACTGGGAGCGAACGACGGCATCGTCTCGACCGCTGGCGTCGTGATCGGTGTCGCAGCGGCGACCCCGAACAACGTTCTCGCGATCGCCACGGCAGGAATCGCCGCAGTGGTCGCTGGCGCATTCTCGATGGCCGGAGGCGAGTACGTTTCGGTGAGCACCCAGCGCGATACCGAGAAGGCGCTGATCGCCAAGGAGAAATGGGAACTCGAGACCATACCTCAGGAAGAACTCGAAGAACTCGCCGGCTTCTACCGTCAGCGTGGGCTCTCGGACGACCTCGCGCATCAGGTCGCGGTCGAGCTCACCGCGAAGGACGCCCTCGCAGCCCATGCAGAGGTTGAACTTGGAATCGACCCCGAAGAGTTCACCAGCCCCTGGGCGGCGGCTGTCTCGTCATTCGTCTCGTTCGCGCTGGGAGCGCTCATCCCGCTCGTAATGATCCTTTTGCCATTCGGCGAGAATCGCGTCTGGATCGCCGCGGTTGCAGTGGTGATCGGCTTGTTCCTCACCGGCTGGATCAGCGCCGCCCTCGGCGGGGCCCCGCGCGGCCGGGCCATCCTCCGGAACGTGGTGATGGGCTCAGCGACGATGATTGCGACTTACCTCATCGGCCTGCTCTTCGGCGTCGCTGTTGGCTGAGCGGAGACGACCGCTGAACCCAGCTGACCGTGAAGGTGGCGTTCACCGGCCGTTCGGTTTTCCACGCCCGCGATGAGCGGCCTCGATCAAGTTGGGTGGGGCCGGAGCCGAGTCAAGAGGACGGAAAGGGCCGGCTTCGGCAAAATAGCGGGGCGGCGGCGCCGAAAAGCTCCGGTCAGCATCATCACGCCCACGGGGTGCAGTAGATTCCTGTAGCCGTCGTCGGCGCTCGTCACGCGCGTCGAGACCGCCTCCTCTCGCGTTGCAACCAGGGGTTGCATCGGGGTTGCGGTGCGAAACCTCGCGCAACCCGCTATCTGGTCAGAGGAGCGTTCCAGATTCCCGGCACCACCTCGTTGACGCGGCGGCCACATCGCGGTCGCCATCGCAGGTCACGACCGAGTTGAACAGATAGCGGTACCCATCACCAGTGGTCATCACCATGATCGACACCGTCATATGGGAAGGTGCGTCGGTATCTCACCCATTCCAGTCGCATTCGGGAAGCAGGCTCGCACCGTCATATCTAGGTCGACCGACCTGAGACTTCGGCGGATTGACGCGGGCGTGACTCCTGACGTGAACAAGGCTTGCGAAACCGCATCTGCAAGACGCGTGTGGGCTCAGAAGGAGGTCGGAGAAGGGGCCCAGGGAAGAGGCTTCCGCGACGGTGCCGACGGGTGCTTGGCGGGGTGTCTCCGGTCGGCGTGGGCGGTCATCGAATGCGTGTCGGAGTCGTGCACCTGACAGGTGACCAGCTCGGCATCGGTTCTCGACGAGGCACCGGATGTCGGGGACGACCGTCACCGGAGCGCGATTCATGCACGAACCCAAAGCCAGCAGCGATTCACGACTCAGGATCGGGTCGCTGTTCAGTGGCTACGGCGGCCTTGACCTCGCCGTCGAGCACGTCTTCAACGCCAAGACTGTGTGGTTCTCCGAACTCAACGAGCCCGTCGCCCGCGTCTTCGCCCGGCACTGGCCTGACGCCCCGAACCTGGGCGACATCACCGCTATTGACTGGAGCCAGGTCGAGCCCGTGGACATCCTCATCGGCGGCTTCCCCTGCCAGGACGTGTCCACCGTCGGCAAGCGCGCCGGCATCGCGCCAGGCACCCGCTCGGGACTGTGGGCACACATGGCCGCAGCGATCGACGCGCTCCAGCCTGAATGGGTCGTCATCGAGAATGTCCGCGGCCTGCTGTCCTCACCCGCCACGCGGCCCGCCGCAGTAGGAGACGACCATGAACAACGCAACCCCCGACGGCGCAACCCTTCGCGACATGGAACCCGACCCGTGGCATCTGGGAGACGACGCAGCTCGACCTCTACGGGCTCTCGGCGCCGTTCTCGGCGATCTGGCCGACCTGCGGCTGGATGCACGATGGATCGGCCTACCGGCTTCCCTTGTCGGCGCTCCTCACCACCGGCTCCGCATCTTCATCCTCGCCCGGCGCACGCTTCCGCACCCCACTGGCAACCGACTCTTCGCGCGGCGGGGAGACTCTCGATCAGGTGCGAGCCCGGCGAGGGACGATCGCGCTCTCGCACCAGATCATCGACTTCGCACTCCACGGGCCACCTGGCTCACTGACGGCGCTCACTGAAATTCCTCGGTTCTGCTCATCGAAATTCCCCACTCTGGGTCGCTCCGCCGCATGAGGCGGGCCTTCCTCGATGCTGGTGGTCTCTGACCACACACCAGCCCGAGGAAGGCC